>JBAUOX010000275.1:0-17612 GCA_049579985.1 Isosphaeraceae bacterium
GTTCATGGCGCTCAAGGAGGCCAATGGAGGCAAGGCCTGGTATCAGTGGGAGCGGCAAGTGGTCGCGCGGAAGGCAAGCGCACTGGCCGGTTGGCGAGATAAGCTCGGCCCGAGCATCCGCTACCACCAGTTCGTCCAGTACGTCTTCGAGACCCAGGTGCAGTCCCTTCGCAAGAAATGTGCCGAAAAAGGCATCAACCTGATTGGCGACATTCCGATCTTCGTCGCTCACGACAGCGCGGATGTCTGGTCCCGGCCGGACCTCTTTTTCCTGGACGAGCGAGGCCGTCCGACCGTCCAGGCCGGGGTACCGCCAGATTACTTCAGCAAGACGGGACAGCTCTGGGGCAACCCTCTCTATCGCTGGGAAGCTCACGAGAAAGAGGGATTCGCGTGGTGGATCGATCGCCTGAGGGCTCTCTTGAAATGGGTGGACCTGATACGCATCGATCATTTCCGCGGTTTCGAGGCCTACTGGGAGGTGGAAGGGAAAGCGAAGACCGCCGCGAAAGGACGCTGGGTGCAGGCGCCGGGGGTCGCCTTCTTCAAAGCCTTGCAGCAGCGATTTACCGACCTGCCGCTGATCGCCGAGGACCTGGGCGTGATCACGCCCCAGGTCGAGGCGCTGCGCGACGAGTTCGGGCTGCCCGGAATGCGTGTCCTTCAGTTCGGGTTCAGCACCAGTGCCGAGGATGAGAAGTACCTTCCGCACCGGTACGTGCCCCACTGCGTGGTCTACACGGGGACCCACGACAACAACACCTCGCGAGGCTGGCTGACCTCCAAGGACGTGCAGACGACCCAGTCCGCCGAGCATGTCCAGGCCGAGCGGGCTTACGCCCTGCGCTACCTTGGCAGCACGGTCAAGGATTTCCATTGGCACATGATTCGCTCGGCTCTCAGCTCGATCGCCGAGATCGCGATCATCCCCATGCAAGATCTTCTTGGCCTGGACAGCTCAGCGCGGATGAACGTGCCGGGCAAGGCGGAGGGCAACTGGGGCTGGAGATTCCGTGCCCCCCAGCTCACCGCCAAGGTGAAAGATCATTTCGCCGCGCTAACGGCGGTTTATGCGCGATGGAATGGAACGATCCCGGTGCGATTTGATCCGCATCACGTGCCGACGGACCCGGAGATGGCGAAGACCGCGGAAGAACTGAGAGAAGGAGGCGCGCCGCTGGCGGCCGGGCTCAAACCACGAGAGATCGGGAAGAAAAGCCCGCGCCGCAGCGATTCCGCGCGCAAGGGAGGCATGAAGCCCCGAGAGACGGGGCCAAAGCAAGCAAGCCGGGCTCGAGCCAAGAAAATGAAACCTCGCTAGATGGCGCCGTGGATGTAGGAGAGGAGATGAAGGTTCTCGGTTGCGACCTTGTCGTACATGACCTTGATGACGTCGCCGACCGAGATGATGCCGACCAGCGTACCGGCCTGGACCACGGGGACCTTGGCGATCCGCCGTTCGCTCATCTGGCCCATGACGTCGTTGACATCGTCGAGGATATCGCAGGTGACGGGATCAGGAGTCATAACCTCGGAGATTCGCATCCTGCCGAACCCCTCGCCCCGATTGTGGATGATCCGAAGGACATCCCGCTCCGCGAAGATGCCGACCAGCCGACCATCATGATCAACCACCGGCAGCGATCCGATATTATTCTGCACGAGCCTGGCGATCGCTTCGTGCACGGTCGCTTCCGGGTCGATCGAGATAATCCGATTCCCCTTGGCGTGCAGGACATCGCGAACCAGCATGGTGCTCCCTCCCCGGGTGAGACGCGAGCGCAACAACGGCTAACAACCGCTTGCACGACGCTCTGAAACTGAAGAATTTGGACGTGGGCCCTAACCGTATCTTGACATTTTCTCGCCGTCGTTTCAATTATTTTTTTGCAAGACCAAGAAATTGAGGCAGATTCTTTGGTGAATGCAAGCACGGTGGACGATTCGGCTCGTCATGAAGACCTTGCGGAACCGCCTCAATGGAAAGTGCGCCTCGCTTTACCGGCGACGCTGCTGGGTATTGTCGTGCTCCGGTTGCTCTGCCTTGACCAGCCGATTGTGGAGAACTATGTGGGCCGCCAGGTGCCGACGGCCATGGTTGCCCGCAACCTCGACCGGGGTTCGGGATTTCCGCGGCCCCTGCTCGATACGGCCCCGTTCCCGAATTTCTTTCTGGTTGAGCCACCGCTTTATGAACTCGCGGTGGTGGCGTTGCGCAGGATCGCGGGGTGGAGGCTTGAAGGGTGCGGACGGATCGTCTCGGCCTTCGCAACGGCCCTGGGCGGCTGGGGAATGTTCGGACTGATCCGGCGGCGCGAGGGAGAGCGGGTCGCCCTCGCGGCTGTGATTGCCTTCTCGCTCTTTCCAGTGACGATCCGCTACGGGAGGGCCTTTCAGCCCGATGCGCTGATGCTGGGAGCGGTCCTGGCGGGCCTGAATTGCTGGGATCGCGCCGAGGCCGGACGAGGCCGGTGGTGGCTGGTTGCGGGATGGCTCTTCCTGGTGTTGGGATTTGCCGCCAAGGTCACCGCGGCCCTTGTCCTGATCCCGCTGTCGGTCGCGATCATGCGCCGGAGAGCAACGGCCGAGCTCTTGTTTGCCGTCACCGCGCTGGGGCCGGTGCTGCTTTGGTATGCCTGGGCCAATCATCTGATCGAATCGAGTGGAGGCTCCCGAGCCTCGGCGGAGAATCGCGCGATCTGGATGACAGTGCTTGGCGTTTCGGCACTCGGGAATCCGGAGACCTTGTCGCATCTCTGGCGATTCCTTGCCGTCCGGGCCTTCACCCCGCCTGGTCTTGCCCTTGGCATCTGGGGCCTTTGCCAGCGACAAAGGAGTCAGGAGCCTTTTGACTTGTGGAGGGTTTGGGGGCTGACGGCGGCTGTGACGATGGCGCTCCTGGCGGGCAAGCTCCATCATGAGTATTACTGGCTCATCCTCGCTCCCCCGGTTGCGGCGGGTATTGGCCGCGGCTGGACGATGTTGGCGGAGTGGCGGCGCGGGCTGGCCTGGGGCATCGGTCTTGTCTTCTTGTTCTCCAGCGCATTGCTGTCGCGTTCAACATGGCAAACCCCCCCGGAATGGGAGCAGCTCGAAACGGCGGCGCGGCTGGTCCAGGACGTCGTTCCCACGGGAGCCTGGCTGGTGGCGTCGGAACCGCTGCTTTACCAGGCAGATCGCCGTGGCTGCCGGCTGGAGCTCCCACAGACGGCCGCGGCACGGGCCGCCGCGGAATGGCCGCAAACGGGCGAAGGACGCATCGAGGAACCGCTCGATCTGATCGATTTTTATCGGACCAAGGGCGCCCGGTTCGTGGCTGACGTCGTGCCTGATCCTGGCGATGAACACCGAAAAGCCTTGCACGAAGCGATCCGACGGCGTTACAAAGTCAGGGTGGATTGTGCATCGGTCCTCATCGCGGAACTCAGCCCTTCCGAGATCTCCGGGCATGGCCAGTGAAGATCGTGCCGTCATCATCCCCGACTTCGCGGCCTGGAAAAGCCAGGGACGGAAGATCTCCGTATTGACTGCATACGATTATCCGACCGCCCGGCTGCTCGATGCCGCCGGTGTCGACTGTCTGCTCGTCGGCGACTCGATGGGTACGACCGTGCAGGGACGGGACACGACGCTGGGAGTCACCCTCGAGCAGATCGTCTACCACGCGGAGATGGTGGCCCGCGCTGCCCGCAGGGCGCTCGTGGTGGCCGATATGCCGTTCCTTTCGTACCAGGTTTCGCGACGCCAGGCCATCCGCTCCTGCGGCACGATCCTGAAGCAGACCAACTGTCAAGCCGTGAAGCTCGAGGGGGGGCAACGAATGGCCGCGACCATCAAGGCCGTGGTCGAGGCGGAGATTCCCGTGATGGCCCACATCGGCCTGACGCCGCAGTCGATTCGCAGGTTGGGTTCCTACAAGGTCCAGCGAGCCGAGGATGTCCTTCGGGCTGATGCCCAGGCGGTAGCCGAGGCCGGCGGCTTCGCGGTTGTCGTGGAATGCGTGCCCGCGGAGATCGCCTCGAGCATCACGGCGGAGCTGTCGATCCCGACCATCGGCATCGGCGCGGGCAGCGGCTGTGACGGACAGGTCCTTGTCGTGCACGACATGCTCGGCCTGCTCGAGGGCTCTCGGCCCAGGTTCGCCCGCCTCTACGCCGACATCGGTGAAGCGATTCGCACTGCCGCCGCGAACTACGTGCGGGACGTCAGAAGCGGCACCTTCCCCGGCTTCAGCGAGAGCTTCCGCTAGGCGAGCTTGATGGTCCAGACCGATCGTTCGACGCACCGTGCTCGATTCTTTCACAGGGAGAGATCGTCTCATGAGCGTACTGACAGGGGAACAACTGGTCCACAAGAAATGCGCTCCTTGCGAGGGGGGTATCCCTCCCCTATCAAGAGAGGAAGCCGAAGATCAGGTTCGGCAAGTCGAGGGCTGGTCGCTGGTCCACGATGGGCAACGAATCCGGCGGATCTGGACGGTCCGGAACTTCATGGCCGGCGTCGAGTTCTTCAACAAGGTCGCGGCCCTGGCCGAAGAGGAAGGTCATCATCCCGACCTGCATCTCGAAGGCTATCGGCAGGTTGCCGTCGAGCTCTGGACCCACGCCATCGGCGGACTGAGCGAGAACGACTTCATCGTGGCGGCGAAGATCAACCAGATCCCCGTCCAGCTCGAACGGTAAGGTCGCCCGGCCGGAAGTCAAAAGCCCAGCCAGGAACCGATCCGCCGCAAGAGACCCTGCCGCTGGGGCGGAGCGACGCGACTGACCTGAGGGTCAGAGGCGCCGTCCTGCAAGTCGGGCCCGCTGCCCTGGAACCGGATCAGGCGGTCCTGAGATGGAGGTTCCGGCTTGCGCGCCAAAGCCTGCGACCGGACCGCCTCAAGGTGAGTCACCAGGGTTTTTCCCGTCGTCCCGCGCGCGGCCAGGATCTGGGAGAGGGTCTTCGGCCGCGGACCGTTGCGCCCCTGGTTGAGATAGTCGATCAGCAGGGGCTTTCCTTGCTGGCTGTCGCCGAGCATCAGGTGCACCCATGCCCACGATTCGCGATAGTCTCGCGGGGTCATCTCGTGGATGTCGGTCAGGGTTTCCAGGCGGGGCAGGTCGGGGGTCCATCCTTTCTTGAGATCCTCGGGAAGCTTCGCCATATGCTCATCCTGGACATCGAGTGTATCGGTCCTGGTCTCGAAGTATTCGGCGAGCCCCTCATCGAGCCAGAGGGGAAGATCGCCATAGCATCCGCGAACCAGGGCGTGGGTGGCCTCGTGCCGGAGGTCCTCCTCGAGTCGGTCGCTCAAGTACGTGTAGACAACCCTCCGCTGGCCCTGAGAGAGGAAGAAGGCCCGGCGCGGCGGCAGCTCGGGGTAATAGAACTTGAGGAAATGCGTGTAGGCATTGCGATCGTTGAGGACATAGATCTCGACGGGCTCCTCGTCAGGTCGCGCGTGGTAGTTGAGCCGGCTGCTCAGGTCGGTTTCCAGCGAGTGCAGGCAACGAATCGCCGGTGAATCGGCGGGGATCGGAGTGCTGGAATAGACCAGGAATGGACCGGTCCTGACCTGGTACCTCGTCGGTACAAGGGCCTGGCCGCGATCTCCCAAGGTCGCGCAGCCGAGCGGCAGCAAGCACAAGCAAGACGCCAGGAGCAGCCAGGCCGGCCAGGGCCGGCGAGTCTTGCCGATCGGTCGGTCCCAGGTTCGCTGGATCATGCTCGGGCTCCCAACGTCTCGGGTTCAAGAAAGCGGCCGTCCGCGCCGTTGGTTTCGTGCCCGCTTTGCCATGACGGCTCTTTCCGTGCTCTTCCAGACGCTCTTCCAGTCCGAAAGCGGCGACAACCCCCAGGGAAGATAAGCGCGGAGGAAGCGCAGGGTTTCGGTTCGGGTGCGTCCCACTGCGCTTGCCAGGCTGACGCTCAGGCGGGCCAGGTTCTGGATCCGCCGCTGCTGGGGCAGGGGATTCATCAGGCGGACCCCGACGAGGTCGATCAGGCTCAAGAACTCGCTCGTTTCCAGGCGGTCGAGATGGACCAGGATGTTACTTGTTTTCAGATCGCGGTGTGAGAGCGATCGCTCGTGGAGGGCCCGGATGAGATGGGCCAGAGCCAGGTTGAGGCGGCGACTCCGGTCCCTCAGAGCCGGCTGATCGAGCGTCGGCAGGACCTTGCGAACGTACTCCGCCAGGGTCATGACGTGGTCTTGCTTGATCGTCACCAGGTAGGTCTCGTGCGGCAGGAACCAGGAGAAGGGACAGGACCGGGCGGCCCGTTTGCGGGCAAGGAAGGCCAGGTTGCGGGGTGTGGGAATTCCCCGGCTGGCCAGGTGCTGGCCGGCCTGCCACGAGCGCCAGGCGCGCGACGGGCGCACCAGGTTGAGCCAGGGATCGATCCACTTCTTGCGGTTGAACCGCTTGTAAACGACCCGCGTTGGCTGGCCGCCCACCAGCATCGTCGTTTCGGCGACTGTCGACGTCCGCGAGTTTTTCAGCATGACCGTCTGTGGGCGGGAGAAGGGGGCATCCGGATCAGCCAGCAGCGATTCGACCTCGGAGGGATCGAGATCGCGGGCGGCGATCGACCAGCAGAGATGGCTCTTGTAGACCTGAAAGTACTTGTTGGTCGAGCGGCAGCGCCGGCCCCATCTGCGCCAGAGCCGCTCGGCCCAGACTCGCGTCGAACTCTCGATGCCCGCGGCGAACCGCCGGGCGTCGCCTACGGGTTCCGACCGGCCTTCCAGGTAGGCTTTCAAGAAACGATGGCGATCGGACCGGCTGCTCCGCAGCCAGAAGTAGTGATCGAGCAGGGCCAGGTTCTGTTGAGCGCCAGACCAGCTAAGCCGCGAGTTCTGGCGCAGGGCGTCCAGGTCGATCATGGTCAGCACGGGCATCTCTGCGCCGTTCAGACGGACGAGAATGTTCCCGGGATGGAAGTCGATATGGGTCATGCCTGCGTTGTGCAGCCGTGCGGTCAGAACCGCCAGGCTCGTCGCCAGCCGCTGGCGGATCTGGGAACGGAGCGGCTCCGGGTGGTCGTCGAGACGCTCTTCCAGGAACTCGTCCAAGGGAATGGTTCCAGGAATCTCCCAGGTGATCAGGTAGTTCTCGAAGAGGAAGTTTCGCTTTCTCTGCTCACCCAGGGCGATGGGATGGATGGTCGGTACGCCGATCGCCGCGAGGACCTCGGACCGCTTGCCCTCGTTGCGACCCTTGCCCCTGCGAAACCACTGGCGGAACATGGCGCGGTAGTCGGGCACGAGGTAGTGCTTGACGTAGATCGCGCCCTCGGGAAGATCGACCCGGTAGACGACCCGGTGCGGCCCTGACTTGACCGTCGTGAGCCGGCCCTCGCCGCGCCACTCTTCCAGGCGAAGGCCCTCGGGACCGAGCAACGTCGCATGCCAGGGCCCGCGAAGCCACCAGCCGACGGGACCAGTCTGCACCCACCGCCATTCCGGGGGCTGGAACATCCGCTGCACCCCCGGGGCTGTCGGTTCCTTCTCTGCCATGGACGTCATGAGCATATTCTGGAATGGTCTGGACCGGTCGGGTCATCGTTGTCGCGGTTGCCGTCAAGACGACCGCCGAGCGCGGCGCGGCGGAAGACGCCCAGCCGTCTTGAACGAACGTAAAACGGGTCGGGAATGGACCCCTGAGCGGGGCGGCGGGACGGCGTGCTCGGGCCGAGGCTGGGTTTTTCCGCCGCCGCAACCGAGGCCACGAAGGTCTCTGCCCAGGCCTCGACGGAATAGCCCGACTCGACCCGTTGCCGGGCGGTCCGTCCCATTCTCCAGCGCAGCTTCTCATCGGCCGCGAGCGTGCGGATCGCCTCGACCCACTGGCCGGCGGTCCGCGGTAGAAAGCCTGTCAGACCGGGCTCGATGAGTTCCGCGTGCATTCCGACCGGGTTGGCGACCACGGGCAGCCTGGCCGCCTGGTATTGCAGCACCTTCAGACCACACTTGCCCCGGCTCCACGGATCCTCGGGCAGCCAGCTAATTCCGATCTGGCCGGCCGCCAGGTCGCGCGCCTCCCACGCTTGCGCCCACGGAACGGGAACGACTCGAAGCGTCTGGAAGCCGGGGAACTTGTCACAGATCACACGCATCCTGAGGCCGGGGATCTCCCGGCCCAGCCGATCCCAGAGCGGTTGCTGTTGCTCTAGCCCCTGGAGCGTGCTGGACGAGCCGATCCAGACCAGGTCGCATCGACCAGCGTCATCCTGCCCGGACGGCAATGGTGCCGCTTCCGGATAGAGCGCGGGTTCCACGCAGGTCGGGATCATCCGGACTCGCGAGGCGGGCGCTCCCGCCCTGAGAGCACAGCCGGCCAGGAAATCGTTACCCGCGATGACCGTATCGGCAGCCCGGACCGTGGCGGCGAACCGCTCTTGCCGCACGTGCGAATAAGGGCCTCGCCGCGCGTATGAGTCGCGAAAGAGGACGGCGTCGTCGAAATCGAACACCAGGTGACGCGCGCTCCTGCGCAGGATCGCAAGCTGCCAGGCAGGCAAGAGCTTGCGCTGCAAGATGACCGATGCGCAGGACGCGACCGCGGAGAGTTGAGCAAGACGGGAAAACGTTGAGCGCTTCAACTCCTGGCAGGTGAGAGACCAGCCGGCGCTTTTCAGAGCAGGCTCGAACGCCCGGATTCGATATCGGCAGCAGACATGGTCTGGCGAATCAACCAGGGCAAGAAGTCTCATACCGTCCTCCGTGACGGCTGGGCGGCCATTGCGGCGCATCGCGCATGAGCTCGGATCCTCACGCCGCGACGATCTTAATCATCGTCACCCAAAAAAGCAAGTGGGAATGAATGATAAATTGGGGAAATCAGGGAAGACCAACTCGGATTGCCGCTGACTCGTGATCATGGTAAAGATACCGCCGCTCGATGATCGGAGCGCGCCTTGACGCTCCGAGCACGCAGGGACGCTCATCGGGCGACCTCCCGGCGACACTGTTGCTCATGAAAAATTTCGTGCGGCTGGTACGATTCGCCTGGCCCCATCGCACTCGCTTCGTGCTTTCCATCGCCTGTGCGGCGATGGTGGCGCTCTTCTATTTCACCGAGCTCGCGGCAGTACTGCCGCTTCTCAATATCCTTTTCAAGAGCGAGAACCCCCAGCGCTGGATCTCGACCAAGATCGATACGATCGGCGAGCAGATCATCCTGCTGGACGCCCAGGCCGAAGAAGCCCGGAAGATCCGCCACGCCGCGGAGCTGGGAGATCTTCAGGCGCCGGAACTCGCCAGGGACTACCAGCGACTCGACGATGAGTCGGACACGATCGGACAGAAGCTGAACGAACGCCAGCGCGCCGTCGACCTTCCCGACCTGAAGGGCCTCTCGCCGCAGTTCGTCAAGAAAGAGCTGGCCGAGATCGACGTCCTGCGTCAAAAGCACGATATCGTGGAGGGCCGCCTCTCCGAGCTGCGCCGCGGCAGCGCCTGGCTGAAGGCCGGCGATCTTGGCTCGATTCGCTATCGCCTGGCACAGATCCAGAAAGACAAGGACAGCGAGCAGGCCTGGCTGGCCCGCTACCAGAGACTGAAACCCTTCATCTACCGCTACCTGCCCTCGGACGCCTTTGGCAATCTGCTGCTGCTTATCGGCCTGGTCATCCTGGGCGTGGCCGTCAAGGGCTTCTTCATGTTCCTTCAAGAAGTCCTGGTCGCGGACGTCATGCAGCGGACGCAGTTCGACATCCGCAACCTGTTCTTCCGCCGCACGATCAACCTGGACCTGGGCAGCTTCTCCAATCAAGGCTCCGCCGAGCTCATGGCGCGGTTCACCAACGACATGGATTCCTTCGGTCAAGGGCTGGTCACCCTGCTCAGCAAGCTGATCCGCGAACCGATGCGGGTCGTCATGTGCCTGAGTGGCGCGCTCTACCTGAACTGGAGACTGACCTGCCTCACACTTGTGGTTGTGCCGATCTCGGCGGTGACCACCCTCCGCGTCGGCCGGATCATGAAGCGCGCCATGAGGCGCTCGCTGGAAAGCATGTCGTCGATTTACAAGATCCTTCAGGAAAGCTTTCAGGGGATCAAGGTGGTCAAGGCCTTCGCCATGGAACGCGTCGAGCGCAGGCGATTCTTCATCGAGACCAAGAACTTCTACCGCAAGGCGATCCGGGTGGCGATGATCGACGCCATGTCCGACCCGGTCCTGGAAATGCTGACCCTGGTGACGGTTGCCATCGCGCTTTTGGCTGGATCGTACCTGGTGCTCAAGAAGACCATCTTTCTCAACTTAGGCCCGTTCCACATCCAGCTCGCGTCTCAGGTCATGGCCATCGAGGAGCTGCTGACCCTTTACGCCGTGCTCGCCGGTGCGTCCGACCCGATCCGCAAGCTTTCCAACGTTCATTCCAAGATCCAGCGCGCCGCGGCGGCGGCCGACCGCATCTGCGCCATGATGGATCGCGAGCCCAGGGTGGTCGAACGTGCCGCGGCGATCGAGCTGCCGAGGCAACCCAAGGTCATCGAGTTCCGGGCCGTCCACTTCAGCTATCCGGGCCGCCCGCCCTTGATCAAGGGCATCACGCTGACGGTCCACCACGGCGAGACCATCGCCCTGGTCGGCCCCAACGGCTGCGGCAAGACCACGCTCATGAACCTGCTGCCCCGGTTCTGGGACGTGGACGAGGGGTCGATCACGATCGACGGCCACGACGTCCGCGACCTGCGGATCCGCGGCTTCCGCAGACAGATCGGCATCGTTCCCCAAGAAACCATCCTGTTCCAGGACACCATCGCCGCCAACATTGCCTACGGCGACCCCGGCACCAGCCGCGACCGGATCGTCGAGGCCGCCAAGCGCGCCTATGCCCACCAGTTCGTCATGACTTTGCCCGAGGGTTACGACACGGTCATCGGCGAGCGCGGGTACGGCCTTTCCGGAGGCCAGCGCCAGCGCATCGCCCTGGCGCGGACGATGCTTCGCGATCCCTCGATCCTGATCCTCGACGAGGCCACCAGCGCCGTGGACATCCAGGACGAGGCCCTGATCCGCAAGGCCATCGAAGAGTTCTCCCAGGGCCGCACGACCTTCCTCATCTCGCACAGCCTGGGCACGATCCAGTTCGCCGACCGCATCGTCCTGATGGACGACGGTTGCATCGTCGCCTCCGGCACCGACCACGAGCTCAGACGCTCCTCCCCACTCTACCGCCGCCTGCACGAGATCCATTACCACCGCGAAACGGCCTGAGCGGCTTGTGGCTTGTAGCGGGTGGCCAGTGAAGGCGGGGAGGGGAGATGTCGGCGGGTGGCGGATCGCGAGAACAAAGTTGGCCTTGACCGCTCCTGCCGCCGCGACGCCGAGATGCCTGTTGTGTTGCGCCAAGGTCTCCGTGGTTCTCCCCCAACCGAGGCGAGAAAGAGAGATTCCCCCCCTTCGCAAGGGGGGACGGGGATTTCGCCGCCGGACCGCACAACAATTCCAGGACGAATGGAAACCAAAGGCAACCTCAACCTTTCATCACCCCACAGCGATACTCCGCCGCCTTTCTATTTCGGCTGTACTCGGCTGGTACGGTTGATGAATTCTCAACGGCGTCAACTGGTCGCACCTGTTCCAAGAGCGTTCTCGCCCGAGCATGATGCCGTATTCCACCGCCCTGCGACACCCTCGGATCGCGCAGCCAAGTTACGCTGTTCCCACCCTGGGACAAGGATTGGCGTCGTCTTTCCCGAGATTCGTGAAGATGTTCCAGGAGCTGCGTAACTTAGGCTAAACCCGGCGAGGGCTTCGGGACGATAGGAATACAGATTCTCGAAGAACCTCCTGGACAGGGCAGACGCAGGCAGGAGACGGGGTTTTTATAGACGCGCACAATCAAGAATCCGTCTCGCGATCTCGTACCAACTCTGACTTCTGCTGTCAACCCGCCATGACGCATTCCCAGGGATGGGGGTCTATTCCATGCGTGTTCAGGGACTACACGATCTTGGCCGATCGAACCGGGCTCCTCGAGATTCCTACAAGGCTTATGCCAGAAGTGCCACGGTGAGCAGCGGGACGTCCCGATGAACCCCTCTCCGGGCCAGAAGGGATCAGACGTGAAAATTCAGGTCACTCGGACTGTCTACAAGCTGTATGACTGTGACTCGCAGCGCCTTAGCAGCCCGGCCACCGTCTGGCGGCTCTTGAGGGAAGTGACCCGCGAGTCTTGGAAGACGCGATTGGGTGATTCCGTCTCCGGGCTTCCGGGCGGCGGAATAAGCGGGTTCGTTTGGTTGGGCGAAATGCACATCTCGATCCGCACGTGGCCCCTGAAGAGGTATGCTGAGATCAGCTTTTCTTGCTGCAACAGTCAATCCGTACCCGAAAGAATCGACCTCTTCTTCACCAACCGGCTGGGCGCCGCTTGGGTACAGACCGTCAATGCGTCACGGTCCTCGCCCTTCGCGGAGGACGCGCTTGTGCAGCGGGCGTAGCGTTTCATTGCTGTGGACTCCCGGCATTATGAATAATGTGTGCAAGTGAAATGATATGAGGACATTCCTCTTTGTCTGGAGTCTGGGGAGAGTTGGATGCGGATCGCTGTCTTCTGCCCGAACTGGATTGGCGACGCCGTCATGGCGACCCCTGCCCTTCGAGCTCTGAGGAGGAGATATCAGGGTGACCATATTACGGGGATCATGAAGCCGACTGTGGCCGACACGCTCGAGAATGGACCCTGGTTTGATGAGGTGCTCCTGTTTGACCCGAGGTCTCGCCGGCCCGATTGCGGGACGAATTCGTTATTGAAACGGCTGCGCTCGAATCGTTATGATCTGGCCGTCCTGCTGCCCAATTCATTCCGCTCCGCCGCCTTGGCCTGGCTTGCCGGAATACCGCGGCGAGTCGGCTATGCCCGCGGGTGGAGAAACGTGTTGTTGACCGACCGGCTCCCACCTCCGCGAGCCGCGAACGGGAGACGGCGGCCGACGCCGGCCGTCACGTATTACCTGGAAATCACCCGGCACCTGAGGTGCCGCGTCGATTCAATACGGACCGAACTGTACACAACGGCGGCCGATGAGCATGCAGCCGACCTTGTCTGGTCGCAGCTCGGCCTGCCGTGGGACAAGTCGGTCGTCTGCCTGAATACCGGAGGAGCATTTGGTCCGTCCAAGAACTGGCCGGCAGAGCACTTCGCGGCCCTGGCACGCCATCTCGCCGTCGAGGCGGGGGTGCCAGCGCTGGTGCTGTGCGGACCGGCCGAGAGGGCCGCAGCCCGGGAGATCGTGGCACGGGCTGATCATCCCGACGTGGCTTGCCTGGCCGATGCGCGTCAGCCGCTGGGAATCGGGCTGACAAAGGCATGCATCCGACGCTCGGCATTGCTTGTGACGACGGACTCGGGGCCACGCCATTTCGCGGCCCCGTTCAACGTTCCCGTGATCAGCCTGTTCGGCCCGACGCATATTGCCTGGACAGTTACGTTTCATCCCCGTGCCCTCCATCTGTACCGCCCCGTCCCCTGCGGTCCGTGCCAGAAGCGAGTATGCCCCCTGGGTCATCACCGGTGCATGCGCGAACTGGATCCCCGGGATGTCTATCATGCCGCCCTACGGTACTTGCACCCCAAGCGATCGCGTAGTAGCCAATTCGTATTCGCTTCGGAGCTAGGCCCTCCCGGGCCGTGCCAAGCCGATTCCCGTTGAATGCCTGGCGAGCCAGCCGGAAAGCCGAAGGCCTCCACCGATTTTCGTCTGGACGGTGGCGCTCATTCCGTAGAGGGCACTGCCGTCACGCCGAGCGTCGACTGGAGGGAAGGGCGGATAGCAGCGGCTCTGACTCGGCCCAAACGCATGCCGGAAGGAGCCCGTTTGATCGCATGTTCTTCGAAGCATCCCGCGAACACGGCTCCGCGCCTTTTATTCTGCGATCGGGTGCGCGATAATGAACGACATCAGGAGCCGGATACGACAACAGCTCCAAACCGGGGGACCCATGCCGACGCAGAAAAGGGCTCGCGAACTTGCCGACGCATTCGAGAAGGCTTATCCGGCTGATCTGCCCGAGCGGCTGCAGTGGTGGTGCCGCGTTCTAGGTGTTGACCGAGTGCGCTTCCTTCGCATCATGGGGATGTCGGCGAAAGAGGCGAAGGAGAAGAGCAGCCAAGACTGGAAGACCATCCTGCAAGATCATGACTGGTTGGACAGAGGCTGGTGGGTCGAGGGTAAGCTTCACGAGTTGCTCTCGCTTTTCGACTATGACTGGAGGGCGTTATCAGAACGCCTCCACCAGCGGTTGGTCCTGCCGGAAGGAGGGGAACCGACCCACGTTACTCGCCCTAAGGGGACAGTTGAACAGATACCGTACGTTCCGTACGGCGATGGTTCTGAGCTCCTGCTAAACGTTATAGCTGAAAGGGGACCAGAGTCCCTTTCCGCTCTACTCGCATACCTGGCGGACTCTGCAAACGGTACCGCACATCAACGATGAGCATCCATCGGAGACAGTGCTGTCATGTACAGTGCCGTGAGTACGAGGATGCGATTCTACCGTGTGACGGACATCGGACGGACGTGGCAAGATGTCATCTCGGGCATCGGCTCCTACTACTCTTCTGGCAACCGGTATAATCGAATCCAGCAGCGCACCGTGTACGCGTCGGCGGACCCCTTGGTCCCGATAACGGAATCCGCTTTCCACCAGGCTGTGAAATGGCAGATGCGCGTCGGCCAAGGGTTCCTCGGGGTGTTACCGCCTCTCCCACGTCCCACGCTTCCACTCATATCGGAACATTGGCTGTGGTGCTTCACTCTCAACACCGCTCTCCAGCTCGTGAACATAGATTCGCGGGCTGCTGGGGCCGCCTTCCACCATAGCAGATACGAGCTGTTCAATCCCTCCGAAGCCTACCGGACCACCGCCGACCTGGCAGACGTAATCCGGCTCCACCCACATCCGCAAGACCCTGGAGCATTCGTGGACGGTGTCCTCGCTCCGTCTGTGCGCACTCCTTCCGCCGTCGGGTACCGACCCCAACAGCACATCTTCTTCGTCCCCCCGAACCAACTCACAATCCCAGCCACGCTAATGACCCGTTGGAGGCTGACCCTCGAGTTCGCGGACAGCAACGACAGAAGCGTGAGAGCCAACAGCAGCGACATCGATTGGAGACATTTCTGGTTCTATTTGGATCAGAATATCGCTGTGGTTCCCCAGTATCCTCGGCATCCCAATCCGCAGGCGTTTACTCCGACTACCTGGTTCGAGTACCCCTTGATGTACACCTAATCGCTGACGAACCGCACATTGATCAGAAACTGACCGAGAAGGTTCTCTAATCACTGATTTTCGAGGAGTTGTTCCTCGTTCTCGGATGTCTTCTTAGGCCGGTGGGGTCGCCGTGTGCCTTCTGCCTGCGACGGCCGCACTAAGACCGGAGCGCCTACCCTATGGTCCGACCCGTACCGTAGCGACCATCGGCCCGGGAACGGTTACCAAGTTTGCGACCCGTCTTCGCTCGGAAACCTCGTCCACGTCGATCACGACCTCGAGGTGGTCCTGTATCGGATTCACCGCATCATCGAGCTCGTGGTCTTGATGAGGGACCTGGCGAGGACCCACTTGACCCGCTCGATGACCATGGTGGCCGTGACGTTTTGCATGCAGATGTGGTTGTTGGGGCAGCTCCGCATTTCCCGCAAGTAGCACGGCGCGCAGGGTACGTCGGCACGAACGACGGCATGGGGCCGTCCGTAGGGTCCGATCCAGATCGGGTTGGTCGGCCCGAAGACGCTGACAACGGGGCTGCCCACGGCCACCGCCACGTGCATCGAGCCGGAGTCATTGGTCACGCAGATGGCCGCCCGCCGGATGAGGGCGACCAGCTCGGCGACGGTCGTCTGTCCGGAAAGGTCAAGGGCGCCGGGGCAAGCCGCGATGATTGCCTGGCCGCGGGGTCGATCCCGGGTCGTTCCCGCAATGACAACCTCGTGGCCGGATTCGAGGAGGTGCCGGCCGACCTGTGCAAAGCCGGCGACAGGCCAGTGCTTCGTTTCCCAGATGGTCCCGGGCACCAAGACCGCGAGGGGCTTTCCACCCAGTCCGTGGGACCGCAGCAATTCCTCGATCGTCCGCGTCGCCTGGGGCGGCAGGTGGATCGCGAAATCCGGAGGGCGGTCGTCGAGTCCAAGCATCGGCGCGAGCCAAAGATACCGGTCCACCGCATGGACATCGAGGGTGGGGATGGGGATCCGGTGGGTATACGCGATCCAGGACCCCTCGCGGGCCCCGGTCCATCCATGTTGGCCGGCCCCCCCCGGGGGACGCCCGGCTCCCTCCGTCTCGGTCTGACCGCGGGGCCTGTCGAATCCGATGCGGACGGGCGCGCCGCTGACCAGGGTGAACACCGCCGACCGGAACTGGCCATGCAGGTCGATAACCAGGTCGTATCGGTTCCGCCGGATTGCGGAGAGCAGTCGGAACGGGCCCACGGTCGCGGACCAGTTCTGGCCAAAATGGGAATATGCCTTCCGGGGAAACAAGATCGTGCCCGATAGGTCGGGATGATGACGGACCAGGTCGGCATTCTCCGGCGTGATCAACCAATCGATCCGCGCGTCCGGATATCGGGCGCGAAGCTTCACAAGAACCGGCAGCGTGTGGACGACATCCCCCAACGCCGAGGGCTTGATGAGCAGTATCCGCTCGAACTGCCTGGAGGGCATGTGAGACATCATCGTGACTTCGGGGATTGGAGGGGAGTTCGAGCACGATGGCCTTGCCGGACAGCGGCCCTGACCCATCGGGAAACCAAGTACGCGACCGTGACTCCGCTAGCTCGCCCGGCGCAAGATCCTCATCCTTTTGAGGATCGCCGAGATGCTATGGCGCGTCGTCTCATAGCGCAAGACCTTCTGGCTGTTGACCCAGTTCATCTGAATCGCGCGGCGCGGCCCGTTAAATGGCTTATGGCCATGCCAGGAATTGTCGCTGCGCCGGAAGCAGATCAAGGTGCCATCTTCTGGAGGCACTTCGACGACGAAGTCATCGAGATCCGTGCCCGAGCGGAGCAACCTGAGGCGGCCACCGGCCCCCTCCCATCCCGGGTTCATGTAGATCAGAATGGTGATGATTTTGCTTGCCGAGTCGGTATGGATTTGACCGTCCTTCTCCGAACAACGGCTCCGCACCGTGAGCATGATCGGCCGGCCACTCAGGTCGATTCCGAACTTGCTCTCGAACGACTCCCGCACGACCTCCCCTCGCAGCTCGTCGATCAGGGCAGCGAACGCCGGACCGTAAGGTAGTCCGCTCAAAGGGAAGCTGCCGGGCAGGTCCACCCGGGGGAAGTCGGCGTTGATCGCAGCCCGTGCCTCGTCCTTCACGAAGCCCGGCACCACGAGAAAATCGAAGGGGTCCCGACAGAGTTTCGTGGCACGAAACGTTGCGAGATCAAGCATCGACATGCTTCTCTCATCCTTTCCCTCTTCCTGTCCCGCCGCGCTGCCCCCGTCCACAAGAGGTAGCCGGTAAGGGCGACTTTCTTCGTCCTCGAAAGCCTGTGTAAGACATCGGTCAAATTGGGCGGTAGAGAGAATGATTTTGGACCAGACCGGTTTCTGTTTGGGCGCCACCCCGGGTCAGCAGGGAGAGCAGAGACGGTTTTTTGCCTAG
>JBAUOX010000276.1:0-5343 GCA_049579985.1 Isosphaeraceae bacterium
TCTGCGACCCGGACCCGCTCTGCCTGGGACGGTTCAGCCGCTTCGTCCGGGCCTGGCATCGCTGCCCCCGCTGGAACGTCGACCCGGTCGGCTACCTCCAGTTCCTGGCCGATCGGCTCGCCGCCGATCCCAGCGCCTGGTCCTCCTTCGGGATCGATCACGGCGCCATTGCCAGCCAGCGGGAGGGGAAGCATTTTCTGAGTCCTCTCGCCCGCGTGGGCTTGCTCGACGGCAATACCTTTAAGGCTTGGTGCATCGACGCGCCGGCCGGGCGTCGGGTCACCTGGTATCCATCCCTGGGGTTTCGTCCAGGAGGGAGAGGCCGGCCCCATTCGGCTTTGTGTGACCGTGCGCTTCCGTTCGCTCCAAGGATGACGCGGATGCTCCATCGGCCGGGCAGATCGCCAAGGTCACGGCACGACTGGCCGCGGCCATCGCGCCGCATCGATCGAGGTCCGAAGGAGATTGGCCGAGCAATGGGACGCGTCGTGATGCGTGGCAACCCGAGGCCCAACAACGTGACCTGGAGTCCTTGCGGAAGGCGTGGAGGTAGGCAAACATTAATGTCATGGGGTGATCTGCATGATCGTCCAGGCAGCGGGCGATGGCACTGTACCCGCCAGATTCTTACTGGCACTCAAGTACAGAAATGGGAAGCACCAGCATGGCAAGCACGAGTGATCGGAGTTCAGAACCTTCGATAGAACCTAGGCCGGCCCCTGGCGAGGCGGAACGGACTCTTGCGAAGGCCGGCACGGCTGCCGCACGAGCCGATCAGGCTGCTCATCCGGACCATGATGCCGCCCCGACCACCGGTTCTCCCCCCGGCGCGTCGCCACCGCACCCCTGGCGAAAACGATTGCTGTGGGCGGTGGCCGTGGTCGGGTTAGCGTTCGGGGGCTACCGGCTTGTTCCCGTCGTGGAAACGATGCTCAACACGGTTTCCACCGACGACGCCTATGTCAACGGCCACGTGACGTTCGTGGCTCCCCGAGTTGCCGGCCAGGTGAGCCGGGTCTTCGTGGACGACAACTACCGGGTGAAGAAAGGGTCCGTACTGGTCCAGCTCGACAAGGAACCCTACCAGGTTCAACTTGCGATCAAGCAAGCCGCCGTGACGGCCGCCGAAGCCGACCTGGTGGCGGCCCAGGCCGAGGTGCGCGGCCTCGCGGCCCTGGTCCGCGCCCGTCGGTTCCAACTCGAGCACGCCATCGAGGACGTTCACATTCAGGTCGCCAATCTGCGAGCCAATGTGGCGACTCTTCACAGCAGGAAGGCGACCCTGGAACTGGCGCGGGCCAACCTCAGACGGGGCGAGGAGTTGCTACCAAGCGGGGGCATCAGCAAGGAAGAGCTCGACATCCGGCGCCAGACGGTCAAAGTCGATGAGGCGGACGTCGATCAAGCCCTGCAGGCAGTCCATGCGATGCGAGTCGGCCTGGGGCTCCCCGCCCAGCCTGCCGCGGGCCACGACCTGAGCGAGGTGCCGGCCGACCTTGACCAGAACTTCTCCGCCGTCCGCCAGGCGTTAGGGGAGGCGCTCCAGAGCGTGGCCCAGCTCGGTTACACTCCAACTTCGTGGAACGCGACCCCGAAACAGGCCGTTGAGGCATTCTACAAGCAGGACCCCCAGGGTAATCTCGAGCACATCTACGCCCGGCTGATTTCCCAGGCGCCCGGCATCAAGCAGGCCGAGGCCAAGCTGCTTGAGGCCCGCCGCGACCTGGCGCAGGCCGAGCTGAACCTCCGCTACTGCGACGTCGTCAGCGAGATCGACGGCGTGGTCACCCGCCGCAACGTGAACCCCGGTAACAACGTCCAGGCGGGGCAGAGCTTGATGGCCATCCGCTCGCTCACGGAGATCTGGATCGACGCCAACTTCAAGGAGACTCAGCTTGCGGACCTGCGCATCGGCCAGCGCGTTAGCTGCGAGGTCGACATGTACGGCAGCCGTCGTGAGTACAGGGGCCGCATCACCGGCTTCACAATGGGAACCGGTCAGACGCTGTCTCTGCTCCCGCCGCAGAACGCCACGGGCAACTACGTGAAGATCGTCCAGCGGCTGCCGGTCCGCGTCGAGCTAACCGACTACGACCCGGACAAGGCCCCGTTGTTCGTCGGCCTGTCGGTCGTCCCTTACGTATACTACAAGGAACCGCCCACCGGGCCAAACGCCGGGAAACTCTTGCAGCCGCTTTACCCACTTCCGGAAGGCCGGGTGGTGGCCGGCGATCGGGAAACCTCGCAAACGAAGCCCCCCCTTCCCGGAGGCCACAGCGCTCCGTAGAACGGAATTCATTCCGTTCGCAAGAGTGGAGGGACGGGTAGAAAAACGGAATGAATTCCGTTCTACGGGGAGGCCTGGAGAATCACCCTCATCCTGGCTCGTTCTGAAGGAGCCCCTGCGTGAGCAGTGTGACCCTGGCGCCGGGCGCCGTCAGCCGCCCGGCGATCAACCCCTGGTTCGTCGCCATCGCGGTGGTCGTGCCTACGTTCATGGAGGTCCTGGACACCACGATCGCCAACGTCTCGCTGCGATACATCGCCGGCGGCCTGTCGGCAGCGAACATCGACAGTGAGTGGGTCCTCACCAGTTACCTGGCCGCGAATGCCACCATCCTGCCGATCTCGGGCTGGATCTCGGCCCGCCTCGGCCGCCGCAATTACTTCCTGCTCTCCATCGCCGTCTTCACCATCGCCTCGGGTCTGTGCGGTATCGCCACCAGCCTCGGCCAACTGATCCTGTTCCGGGTGATCCAGGGCCTGGCCGGCGGCGGGCTCCAGCCTTCCAGCCAGGGAGTGCTGCTGGACAGCTTCCCGCCCGAGAAGCAGGGCGCGGCCATGACGATGTTCGGCATCGCGGCCCTGCTCGCGCCGATCGTCGGCCCAACACTGGGCGGTTATCTCACGGTCAACTACGACTGGCGCTGGATCTTCTTTATCAATCTCCCTGTGGGCGCCCTCGGCTTCCTGGCGGCTTACCTCTTGGTTGACGACCCGGACTATCTCAAGCAAGAGCGGGCGGAGCTGCGCCGCCGCCCGCTGAACTTCGATTACATCGGCTTGGGGCTGCTCACCCTGATCATGTCGAGCTGGGAAGTGATGCTCAGCAAGGGGCAGGAATGGGACTGGTACAACGATCCCTTCTGGCGGGTGCAGACGCTGTTTGTCCTGTTCGTTCTCGGGCTGGGCAGCCTGATTTTCCGGGAGCTGCGGATTGCCAACCCGGTGGTCGACTTCCGGCCGCTCTCCGAGCGCAACTTCGCGGCCTCCTGCATCATCATCTTCTGTTCGTTCGGTGTGCTCTATGGGGCCAGTACCTCCCTACCGGGACTGCTCCAGTCCCTGTTTGGCTACGACGCCTATGTCTCGGGGCTGGTGCAGTCGCCCTCTGGATTTTTCTCCATCCTGATGATGGTCGTCGTCGGGGCCCTCCTCGGCCGGGGCACGGACGCCCGCTGGTTGATCGCTGGGGGCTTGCTCGTCATGGCAGCCGGGAACTACTGGATGGCGCTGATGAACCTGTACATCAGCCCGTCGCAGGTGATCTGGCCGCGAGTGGTGATGATCATCGGCCTGTCGATGATCTTCGCTCCGATCAACGTGGCCGCCTTCAAGTACATCCCCCCCCATCTGCGCGGGGCCGCGGTCGGCCTGTTCGCCTTGCTCCGCAACGAGGGTGGTAGCGTCGGCACGTCCCTGGCCCAGGCCCTCGAGTGGCGACGCGAACATTTCCACACGGCGCGCGTGGGCGAATTTCTCGACCCCCTCAACCCGTGGGTGAACTCGTTCCTTCAGCAGGGCCGAGCCTTCTTCTTCCAGCAGACGGGTGACCCCGCCGCGTCGCAGCAAATGGCCTTGCAGGCGCTTGCGGACCTCCGCCAGCAGCAGGCGGCCTCCCTGGCCTACTTCGACGACTTCTGGCTCTTCGCAGTCCTCGCGCTGGCCCTGGTCCCTCTCGTTTTCCTCATGAAGCGCTCGGTGGCCGAGAAGGGGGCTCACATTGGAGCGGAGTAGGCCGGACAGAAGTGGCGAATCAGGCTTTTCGAGGGCTTCAACGCCATTGTTGAGCACGGTGTCACCGCGATGGTGACCACCCAATTCCAGGACGAGGCCGAGTATTGCGATCGCGTCGTACTGGTCTAACACGGCCGGCTAATCGCCGAGGGTTCGCCGGATGACCTGAAAGACCGGGCGCGCTCACGCAACAGTGGAATAATGTGGTGTTCATCTTTCATTCCTTGCCGGTCAGAATCCTGTCCGTCTTGGCGGAATCGCGTCCGCCAGCGGCGTAGCATTGCCCTGGCTTCCCCCATGAGGCCAGACGCATTACGGTCCCGGTGGCACCTGCCAGTTTTCCAGGCTCAATGCGGGCACCCGGCTGAACTCTCCCGTATTGGCGCTGACCAGCGTGAGACGAGCGGACCGGGCATGACCCGCCAAACGGACGTCGTAGGCCCCGATCATGCAGCCTTGAGATTCGAGTAGAGCGCGAATACGCGCGGCTTCTCTCGCGGCCAGTTCGTCGAAGCCGAGTTCACTAACCGTAGCCAATAACAGATTGACCTTGGCGAGCTCCTTCGCGGAAGCAGCGCACTTTTCAATTCCGGTATACAATTCGTAGGTCGTGACGGTCGAGATCGCGCATTCTGTGGGAGCCACAGCAGCCATGCGCTGCAGCACCAGCACGTCATGGCGCATCGCGGCGATGCAGGTATTCGTATCGAGCAAGTAGCGCATCGCGGAGGCAGCTCAATCCAGTCTTGGAGCCGGTGGCACTTGCCCCTGGGGGGGACGCGCGAACGCGGGATCGTCGATGTGGATTTGCTCGAAGAATCCGGGCGGCCAGGTTGCAGGCTTGACCGGTTCCAAGACGATGGCTTTACCCTGGCGTCGAATGGAGACGATGTCCCCTTCTAGCTGAAATCCTTCGGGCAGTTTCACCAACTGAGCGCCGTCGGCCCGTACGATCTCGGCAACTTTCATGGCATTTCCCATTCCGAAAAAGGAACCATTGCCCACGAGCAATTCTACCAGAGGCGGCTTTCCTTTCTCAAATCACCTTCAACCGGCATTGCAGCGCTAAGTTCGACCCAGCGTGTCATCGAGCGCCTTGTCCCGGCACGTCAGTAAGGTTCCGGCACTCAGCCGGTAGTGCTGCTCGGTGGCCGAGAAGGGGGCTCACATTGGAGCGGAGTAAGCACGATAGAATGGGCGAGCTGGACAGTTTGGCTACGTCAAGCGGTACTCTTTTCAGGGTCATCCTCAATCGTCCGCGCTGGACCTGCCGATAGTTTCGTCTGTGCGGATCGTTCTCGATTTGCCGAGGGCGATGTTCGCGTG
>JBAUOX010000277.1:0-8322 GCA_049579985.1 Isosphaeraceae bacterium
AGCTCTCCGATCGGGTTGTGCGGGCCAGCAGTCTGGTCGAGAACCTCAACAGCCGGCTGCGCAGCTACTTCTTCCTGCGGCGGCAGTTGGGGAAGGACTACTTGACGTTGCTGCAGTTCTTCCTGAACCACCGCCGGTACCTGCGCAGTGAAGACCCCAGTCGAGTCGGGAAAAGTCCCGCGGAGTTGCTGACCGGTGAGCCGCACGCACACTGGCTGGAACTTCTGGGGTGCACCCGGTTCGCGCGGAACTGAAGCCCCGGCGCGGCAACCAGAGACTCGCGTAAACCCGCTCCAACGCGGGACCGATCAGGGTCCGCGCTGAAAGCCCGAGTGTTACCCGAAAACGGGCGTTTTTGAACCATGCCTCCGCCGTGTGCCATCTCCGGGTCTGCCGGTTCGATCTTGTGATGATTTGCGTCAACCGACCGCAGGTGAAACGAACGTGTCCCCCAGGCGGCGCTGATCATGGCCACGCTGCGACGTGGAGGTAACTATCCTGTTGAAGGTGGGATACGCGAAGAGATCGGCTGAGCGTCTGCCTGCCGTGCGTCGACTTGCTCTTGTGTGACACCTGTGGTACGATGTCTGACAATCCGATCAAATGTGAGGGGCCCATGGAACGAATCAATGTCAGAGTCGATCAGCGGCTGAAGCACGAGTTGGAGGCCGAAGCCAGGGAGAGGGGCGTCCGCCCCTCTGAGATTGTGCGGGAAGCTTTGAACGAACACGTACGCCGGCGCACCCCCCGGCAGAGTTGCCTTGACATCGCGCGGCGCATTGGCATCATCGGGGTTTACAAGGACACGCCGCCGGACCTTAGCACCAATCCCGAGCACATGGAAGGCTTCGGACGTGGCTGAGCAACGCATCCTCCTTGATACCGGGCCCTTGGTTGCTCTCCTCGCCCAGAATGACTCCTATCACCGCCTCTGCGTCGATACGCTCGGGTCGCTCTGTCCGCCGCTTTTCACCTGCTGGCCCGTGCTGACCGAAGCCGCCTGGCTGCTGCGCGATCAGGAGCGGCCCCTCGACCGCATCCTCGACGCCCAGATCTCCGGAATGTTCGAGCTAATGTCCCTGGAAAGCGACAGTCTCACCGCAATCGCCGCGATCATGCGTCGCTATGAAAACATCCGCCTTCAGCTTGCCGACGCAGCCTTGGTATATCTCGCCGACCGCGAGAACATTCGCACCATCTTCACCCTGGACCGCCGGGATTTCTCGATCATCCGGCTCAAACGCAACCGTCCATTCAGGCTCATCCCCGAGAAGCAATGACTGCGTCTGCCCGCAGTGCAATTCTCTTTTGTCGCGATGCGACGTGCCGGCCGTCCCGGCCATCATCGCCGACGTCGGCGGAACAAAGTGACATGCCCGGGCCTTACCGCAATCTTTGGTTTCTTGAGACTTCCTCTGCTCCTCGCTACAAATGAAAGAGAGGAACGGACCCTGGCACCAAGGCTCTCGTCGCGCTATTCGAAAGGTAGAAAACATGAACGGGAAAACGCGCAAGCTTGGGAACTCGGGGCTCGAGGTGGGGCCGCTGGCGCTCGGTGGGAACGTGTTTGGCTGGACGGCCGACGAGCCGACCTCTTTTCGCCTGCTCGACGCGTTCGTCGCTGCCGGGTTCAACCTGATCGATACCGCGGATATGTATTCGCGGTGGGTACCTGGCCATCAGGGCGGGGAATCCGAAACGATCATCGGCAACTGGTTCAATCGGAGCGGCAAGCGAGGCAACGTCGTCCTGGCCACCAAGGTCGGCAATGAGATGGGGCCGGGCGAAAAGGGACTCTCGAAAGCTTACATTTTGCGAGCGGTGGAACGATCGCTCGGGCGCCTTCAGACAGACCACATCGGCCTTTACCAGTCGCACATCGACGACGCGACAACTCCGCTCGAAGAGACCTTGGAGGCCTATGGCGAACTGATCCGACAGGGGAAAGTGAGAGCGATCGGCGCCTCGAACTATACCGCCGAGCGGCTCGCCCAGGCGCTCGAGGTCAGCAAGCAGAACGGCTATCCGAGCTACGATTGCCTTCAACCGCTGTACAACCTCTATGACCGCGCTCCGTTCGAGGACGGGCTCGAACCGCTGTGCCGGCAGGCCGGGCTTGGAGTCATCCCTTACTACTCACTCGCGAGCGGGTTCTTGACGGGGAAGTACCGATCGGAACAGGACCTGTCGAAGAGCCCACGGGGCGCGACGGTCAAGAAGTACTTGAACGATCGCGGGTTCCGCATCCTCCGGGCTCTCGACCAGGTTGCCGGGCAGTTCCGTTCCACGCCGGCTCGGGCGGCCCTCGCCTGGCTGAGCTCGCGCCCCACGGTGACCGCACCGATTGCCAGTGCGACCAGCCTTGAGCAACTTGACGAGCTCATCGAGGCCACGCGGCTCGAGCTGGACGCCCCGGCAATCGAGCTCTTGAATCAGGCCAGTGCGTGAAGGCGATGCGGCTTCAACCTGGCGGCGAACTCTTCGCTTCACTGCGCTGCTTCTCCGCGTGCCATGGCCTCGGCATCGCCCGGGCACGCCTCGCGAGGTGAAAAGGTGACAGCCACCAAATTGACACGGCCCCGTGGAAGACTGAAGAAACAATCGTAGGCTGGCCACGGTTACTGGTGGCTGTCACCTTTCCTTTCTCCTGTATTCTCCAAATTTGGTGGCTGTCACCTTTCCCAAGTCGCGTAAGGCAGCAAGAGGCAGCAGAGTGATGGGGCGTGCAGAAAGGCCGCACGGCCATGAGCGGTTGTCTCGGCTCGAGGCGGCCCATTGAGCTGTAGATGCGGGTGGTCTCCAGGCTCTCGGCGGGGGTCAGCGTCGGCAGGATGGCCGGCAAGCGTTTCGCGAGCAGGGTCTTGCCCGTGCCGGGGGGGCCGATCGTCAAGACGTTATGGACATTTTCCCACCCCACCGGTTCCCGGGCCGAATCGCACCGCCGCCGGACTGACTCCTGCCCCGCCCCCGCTGGCAACAATCGCAGCCGGCCCCTCCACCTCCGAAACGCCCCTTGCCCAGGAGATGCCGACAGGCGATGATCGGGGCAAAGCCGCCACGTCGGGCGGCTCGATTTTGGCCCCGATGAGGCAAACACCATGCGCTCCGTTGTCGTCACATTAGCAGGCGTCCTGATGGGCTCCACAGCATTCGGCCAGGGGCTCCCGGAGGGGATGAAGATCCAGCCCATACCCAGCCCGAAGGCCGGGATGATCGCGGTGCTCCACAAGGAAGGGAGCGACCGCGTGCCGGTCACATTCGTGGGGGCATCGGTCTCGGGCCGAGCCTCCTTCACGGACGACCCCCAGCCGCCGTACACCGTCGTGAGGGTGGGGGATCTCGGTCCCCAGGACAACACGTCGTACATCGTGCCCGCCAACGCGCGTCCCGCACAGCGGTTTGTCCGCAACGACTACCTCTGGCGGCTGGTGCTCTCCGACGCCTTGCGTGAGAAGGTCCAGGAGGCCGCCAAGGAGGCGAAGACCAAGGCTGGCCGGTTGCCCAAGAAACGGCAGAAGGCAGAGGAAGCCAAACGGGTCGGTGCGGCACTCACCAGGCTCGGCATCCCTGTACGGCTTCACCCTGCCGTCCTCGACGCGCCCTGACACCGGGGTCTGGCAATGACTCTAGTCAAATACGGGTAGCAGCCTCTAGAAGGCTCACACTGAAAGCATCGCCGGCCCATGCCGATGGCCCTCTCTATGGGGGCGAGAACCGGAGTGAGGTAGGGCAACACGACCTCACGAGGAAAGCATGTCGCCAAGGCGATGAAGAGTAGGACGAAGCGGGGACGAAGCGGGACGGGTCCGCTATTGGCAATATGGGCAAGCAGAAAACTCGCCTGACTTAGCAATATCGGACCTGTCCCGCTTCCTGTCCCCAGTTGTTCTTGTTCGCACACGAGATGTCGGTGATCTGAATCTTCTGTTCGGGCGTGAATTCCCAAGAAACACTGCCGAACACGAAACGCACGACGTCCGGGGCGGTACAGTGCATAACCGTCGGGAATCGCGTAACGAGATACGTCGCGAGAGCGTTGACGTAATCTCCGACAGTGTTGGGTCCACGCACTTCGCCCCGAAACTGGTTGTAAACGCTTGAAAACAGCGAAATCTCGCCGGCAAACAAATTCGCGCGGAAAGGTACGCACACGTCCCCTCTTTTTGTGTTCCGCGTAACAACGTAAATCTCTCGGAATGGGGAATCCAAGACGGTCGCTAATCCACGATCGAAAACTATTGGCGTGAGAAGCTCCCAGACTGTTTCAAATCGCAGCACGTTGTTCACGTCATTAACCACCAAGTCCACGCACTCCACACGCTGTCGATACCGGGGGAATTTCCCGTTCTTATGAGCTATTTTTGGCAAGAGCGTAGACAAACTTTCACGATGCGGTGGAATGGGCCTCCCGATTGCATTCAACGGGATTTCCTGTCCCATCGGCGCAGACCGATAAATGACGTTTTGGACTTTGATTTCCTTCGGGTCGTCCTTGTGCCGATAGTCCCCCCCGGCAATCAGGTCGCAAGCGTAGCTTCCAATCCTCTCAAGTCGAGCATCACTCTCGGTCAAGAAAAACTCGGTGACTTCAACGCCAAAGTTTTCCATCCCCGGCTGCGAGCACACGAAATCCGGCTCCTCCTGCTCAGCGACCGTCAGTCCGAGCCGGCCGAAAACAGCATCAAACACTCTTCGCTCTTGCTTCTTGTCCACTCGCCTACTCCGCGCGCAATCGAGCCCTACTTGTTTCTGACGCGCATCTTGTTAATAAGGTTCGCCGCCAAGTGCTGTCAAGCCAAGCGATAGCTACCGGCCTCAGGGCTTGGCCTGGCCGCGGGTCTCCCTGTCCGTCTCGCCATGTGGCCCCGCCGACGTGAGCTTTGCGAAGAGCGACGCTTTGTTCCCGCCGGTTGAACTGCGCACCGCGATCGCGGCCGGCTTCGAGTCGCAATACCGCGTGCTGTGCTTCGGACCATTCTCCAGGTGGGACGACGGTGGCGTGGTGTCAGACTTTGTTCTGCAGCCCATAATGCCGTTGGACTTGCCGGTGAAAGCGGGAAGCGGGAAAGCGGGAAGCGGGAGCGGGAAGCGGGACAGGTCCGCTATTGGCAATATGGACAAGCAGGAAACTCGCCTGACCTAGCAATATCGGACCTGTCCCGCCTCCTGTCCACCCTGGTAACCTGCTTTTGAACCATGCCCCGCATTCCGCATTCCTCATTCCGCATTCCGCATATAGTGGCCAGCCAGTGATTCGCAAGGTCACGATGAGCCTTGGTCCGGGCCCGCGCCGTCCTGCTCCGGTTCCCGGCCTTGGGCCTCGCTGTCGCGGCGATACCAGCTCCAGAGCAGGCGATGGGTGGCGTAGTCGAGAATGGCCTGGGACGAGGGGAACATGAATTCACTCTGCTCGCGTCGTTCCAGCAGGGCGCGGGTCGATGGGGTCAGGTAAGCCTGGTCAGCCCGGGCGCAGAGGTCGGCGAGGAAGATGGGAAAGTTCTCCGCCGCTGAGCTCTTCAGACGGTCGCCCAGGTGGGCATAGCTCATCTGATTCTCGACCACGCGAAAGGCGATCCGCGGATCGCGGCGGACGATCAGGATCTCGCCGACCGGGTCGCGTGGTACGCGATGGGCGCGGGCCATGCGGCCCATCGGCCGAGGACCTCGGAAGGCCAGAGCGCGAATGCCCGCAACAACCGCGGAGGGCCAGCGCTGCTTGTGCACGTCGCGAACCTCATCTTCGGCCGTGACCTTGCCGGCGCAGATCATCTCGACGCGGTCCCAGGGAACCCAGTGGGTCGGTTCGCCGCGGAGCCCTTCGATACGCAGCCCCTGGTCCAGGCAGGCAGCCCGGTGGACCGTGCGGGGCGGGCTCAGGTCGGGGAGCTGGTCGGCTCTCCAGGCCTCGGCGGCAACCTTGTATTCATAGAGCCCGTCGAGCAGTTTGCGCACCGTCGGCTCGTCCAGCGGCTGGGGCCAGACGCCCGGGGCGCGAGCCAGCCATTGCACCACGTCGGTCGGGTGCATTCCGGTGGCCTCGCAGATCATCGGGCGCAACACCTGGGGGTCGTCGACCGCATCGAAGATCACCAGGCGATACCGGGGTGCCGAGTTGGACATGGCCAGCGTGAACTCCCCGTCATCATCAAAACCAAAACGGCAAACGAATCAGGTCTTGCGCCGCTTCCCGTCGGGTTTGCCCCGTTTTGGGCCCTCGGGCTTGCGCAACAGGTCGCCGACGAGGATCGAGAAACCCGGCAACACCACTCCACCGTCGAGCGTGGCGGAGGCGGTCAGCCGCGTGAACTGGTCAGCCGCGGTGCAGACGTCGACAACCCGGGTCCGAGGCCGCACCAACCAGACCAGCCGGACCCCTTTCTCGAAGTACTCCTGGAGTTTCTCGTCCATTTCCTTCCTGGTGTTGCCGCGGCTGATGACCTCGACGGCAAGGTCGGGAACGAGGTCGGGGATCGGCTGCTCCGGGAACTGACCGTCGGGAATACGGTCCCAGGAAACGAAGGCCGCGTCAGGAATTCGGACCAAGCCTTGGGAGAGACGGTACATGCCGTCAGCGCCAGTGGCGAAGCCCACATTTCTGGGCAGAACGTGATTGTTGATCAGCGTGATCAGAATTCCCGCGATCCATGATTCCTCGACTCCCACGGTTTTCTCCACCAGAATGCCATCAACCAGCTCGCAGAGTCGGTCCTCGTGATCGTTCAGCCAGAGGACGTCATCCTCGGTTGCCGTGCCTGGCGGGGGGTTCTGGCGGATCCGGCTGAAGGGAATCGGACCGAACCGCCGCTGCAAGTCGGCGACGGTCCATTCCGTGGTAGTTTTCTTTGTGCGGGCTGGGGCGGTGGACATGGGACGATCTCGTCGAGCTTCCGTCGGTTGAAGGACGGGATCATCCTATCACGGCCGCTCAAGGATGGCCAAGCGACACGCGGGTTTCAGACATCTGTCGGAGAAACGAACTGCCCTGGGGGTCGGACGTGACGGGTTTGTTGGGGAAGGCCCCGGCAGAGGATGGGTGTACCGGAGTGCATCTTGTGTTATTTTTGATGAGGATCTCGCGTCGAGCCGATGTGCTCGCTGCCCGGCCATCCCGGCCGGGTGCCTTGCCGACGCTCTTGAACTGTCAGGGGAACGACCGTTGCGTCAGATCGGCACGCTGCCCAGGAACCTCGACTCTCAGATCTTCGGCGATCACCTTCTCGCGCTGGGAATGAAGGCCCGGTTTGACGAGCAGCCCGACGGCTGGCTCGTCTGGATCTACAATGAAGACCAGCTCGCGCGGGCACGGGCCGAGCTGGAAGCGTACGTCCGCCAGCCCGACGACCCTCGGTTCGGCGAAGGCGCCAGGACGGCCGAGGAAGTGCGCCGGAATGAGGCCGAGCTCGAGAAGGAGTATCGCAAGAATTTTCGCGAGGTGACCGATCTGTGGACGGGGCTGCGGCTGCGGCGCCGGCCGCTGACATTGACCCTGGTGATCGTGTCGGTGCTGGTCTTCATCCTGGAGCAGACGTCGCTGGGTCTCAGGGTGCAGAACGCACTCATGATCACGGCGGTCCACGCCGATCCCCAGCGCGGCTGGATCGACGACGGGCTGAGCAGGATCTTCTCGGGCGAGGTCTGGCGGCTGGTGACGCCGATCTTCGTCCACTTCGGCATCATGCACATCCTGTTCAATTGCTGGGCGATCACGCTGGAAGGAACGATGGTCGAGGTTTCGCGGGGGACGCTGCGGCTGGCGGTCCTGGTGCTGGTCTCGGCCGTGCTGTCGAACTTGGGCCAGTACATTTACATGGACCGGGCCGACCCGGAGGCACTGCACCTCTTTGGCGGCTTGTCGGGCGTGGCATACGCCCTTTTCGGCTATCTCTGGATGAAGGGGCAATACGAGCCGGAGCAAGGAATGATCTTGCATCCCAACACGATCACCACGATGCTCTTGTGGTTGGTGCTTTGCATGACCAACCTGCTCGGGCCGATCGCCAACGCCGCGCACGTGGTGGGGTTGCTGGTGGGAGTCGCATTCGGCGCGCGGCGGTTCTAGCTCATTCCGGACCGAGCTCTGAGATGTGGGGCACTTGACCATGAAACTCGGATTCGTCTCGGCCATCGTGCCGGAGTACACCCTGGAGCAGGTGTTGAGCTTCGCCCACAAAACGGGGTTCTCGAGCGTCGAGCTGATGTGCTGGCCACCGGGGAAGGCCGAGCGGAGGTACGCCGGGGTCACGCACATCGACGTGACCGATCTGTCCCTGGACGCGATCGAAAAGATCCAGGACCTGCTGGCCATTCACCAGGTCTCGATCT
>JBAUOX010000278.1:0-7093 GCA_049579985.1 Isosphaeraceae bacterium
CTCAGGCTCAGGGCTGGGTGTTATTCACCGAAAACCGAAACAAGGACGGACTAGATTCGCTCCAGCAGACATTATTCGACTCCTGGAGAGAAGGCCACCTTCCTGTTCTCACGCTCGCGAATAAAGCCAGGTTCGAGTACGACCGCGACTATGCAGCGAAAGTTGCGAATGATGTGGCGACTCTTCTCTTCGATATCGCGATCGGCCAGTATCGCGACCAACGTCGCATCTGGGTACCGATGACGTGACGCCCCGCGGGGAGCGGAGACCTCGAGAAATCCCGGCTGGAGGATGCGCAACCGGCTCAACCCTCCAGCTCCCTCCGAACGATCCGGACCCCCTTTACCAGGGCCTCGGACTTGGCCACCGCGATGTGTCGGGCTGTCGCGAAAATCCACAATCGGGCGTGACCGAGAGACGCTCGGGAGAAACATGCTTCAGAACGGCCTGGATCCGGGAGGCGACCAGCTCGGCGGATTCGATCCAAGTGTTCTTGACATCGACCAACCCGACGGCAACATCCATCGTCTCGGGCAACTCTGCCAGCAACTGGACCTCGGCCAGCTCGCGACTGGCGAACTCCAGCGCAACTGGACAAAATCGACGCCCGCCGCCACGACGGCCATGAACTCGGCGTTGACGATCGCAATGAGGGCCTCGGTCACGGCGTTGCGATCGGGGTAGACCTCGCCCCCCTCGATGCGGCTCCAGGCAGCGGTATCTCTCACGCTGGTCATGCGCGGGGGCGCCCCAGTGGCGTACACGACGAATTGGCTTGAGGCCGCCCAGGTACGCGTAAAAGCCGAGGTTGAAATCGACCCGCTGCATCTCGCCATCGGAAATTCGATCGAGCCCTGCCCGCGACTGGTCGTCAATGGCCAGCCGCACGGCGTCGCGAACCGCTTCCTCCCGATCGACCGGGTCGAAAAGGTCGGGATGCGAGCCCACATCGCCGATGAACTTTTCATACCAGCCCGGAAATGACCAACTGCCGATTACCGTAGCCGCAATCAGGGGTTCACTCATCGCAGGGCTCCTTTCGCGGTTATGCCAGGATTCGTACCCCGCTCGAATTCTAATGTCCCGATCGCCCGTACACTAGTAGTTGGGAGGCGAACTGTCCCTGTTGGGAAAGAACAACGCAATGGGACAAGTAGCAGGAGTGCACGCTTTATCTCTCAGCCTTTCCATTTATAATTTAGACAGACCTCACTCTCCCCCGGCGTCGTATAGATAAACAGGGAGATCAGTGCGGACTCCCTCCTCCCTCCTCGCTCCGGAGGCCAAGCCATGAACCGAGCTTTAACCTCGAGTTTGATCGTTCTCGGTCTTACGCTTGCAGGAGTTTTTTTCGAGTCGCGGACATACTCCTGGACATCTCCGGCGATGCGAGCGTCGCGGTTGAGCCCGGATGAACGGGCCGAGCTGCGGCGTTATGCAAACGACACTTGGCGTTCGTTCGAGCGGCTCACGCAACCCAGCGGCCTGCCCGCCGACAGTTTGCCCCGCGATGGCGTTGGGTGGGGCAACCCGTCGATGTCGACGACGCCGGCTGACATTGCCGCCTATCTCTGGAGCGTGCTGGCCGCGGAACGGTTGAAGTTGATCGGCACGGAGGAATGTCGATCGCGGCTGCAGCGCACGTTGTCAACGCTGGCGAGCATGGAGCGCCACAACGGCTTTTACCTGAACGACCTCGACCCTCGCACCGGTGCCACTCTGAGGATTTCTCCCTTCGACGCCAGCCCGCGCCGGCCCCTGGTTTCGTCCGTGGACAACGCATGGCTAGCAACCGCCTTGATGATGGTCATCAACGTCGAGCCCACGCTTCGGTCTCAGGCCTCTAAACTGCTGGAGGCTATGAACTTCCGGTTCTTCTACGATCCCTACAACTCGGTCGACCCGATCGAGCACCCGGGCCAGCTCCATATCGGCTACTGGGTCGATGACCGCTCGTTCTACGGTCATTACGGAATGCTTAATTCAGAAGCACGCATCGCCAGTTACCTGGGCATCGCCCGTCGCCAGCTTCCGTCCGAGCACTATTACCGGCTTTACCGAACGCTGCCCGAGTCGTTGGGAGCTCAGGAACAGAAGCCCCATGGCCAGACACGCGAGTACCTGGGCGTCAAGGTGTACGAGGGTTCCTACTCGTACCGGGGGATGCGCATCGTACCGAGCTGGGGCGGCAGCATGTTCGAGGCGCTCATGGTCACTCTGTTCGTTCCCGAGGGCGTCTGGGCCCCGCGAAGCTGGGGGGTGAACCACCCACTCTATGTCCGGGCCCAGATCGAGCACGGTCTCGAGGAGGCGAATTACGGCTGCTGGGGATTCTCTCCGGCGGCGAGTCCACTTGGCGGCTATGAGGTTTATGGAGTCAAGGCGCTGGGGACTAACCCCATGGGTTACCTTTCCTACGAGATCGGCGGCCCAATCAGTCATCGTTTGCCGCCAAACCCCGGCGGCAAGTATAATCATGGGATCGTAACCCCTCACGCATCTTTCCTTGCGCTTCGCTACGCTCCACGCGAGGCGGTCGCCAACCTACGGACTCTCACGACACGGTTCCCCGTCTACAGCCAGTTCGGATTCCATGATTCCGTGGATGTGTCCGCGGGGGTGGTCACGGGGTGCATCCTGGCCATCGACCAAGGCATGATCATGGCCGCGATCGCCAACGAGCTGGCTGATGATGCCATGCAACATGCCTTCAGCGACGGCCCGGTCGAAAACATCATGCGCCCTTTAGTGGCAATGGAAGAGTTCTCCGCCGGGCCCATTGGCCCGATCGCCGGCGGCGGATCCACGCTCAGACTTCTCGACGATCTGAAAACCAGAGCGAAATGAGCGGAAACGCGAACTCTGGATCACCTGATGGGCATCGTGGCCGACAAAGAGCTGATGGCGCCAGGCAACCGGCCCATCGAGATCGTTGACAACGGCAAGGTAGTCAAGGGACTGCTGGCTTGACGACGGCCAAATGGCGGCTGATCGTAAAAGAGGATGGACATCTCCGCTTGATCACCACGCCCGGAGCCTTCCGCTGATGGCGATGCTGAGTGTCAACCCCGTCGACCTCGCCCACCTGATCCGCGAACGTCGCGAATGCGGTGGCGATCGTTATGACGAGGTCTGGGACGGGGTCTATGTGATGTCTCCCCTGGCTGACAACGAGCATCAACAGCTAGGATTCGACCTGGCCTGGGCTATCAAGATGGGTCTGGGCCAGCGAATCCGCATTTTCCCAGGCTGCAACGTGAGCAGTCGATCGCAGCGCTGGAAGCGTAACTACCGCTGCCCGGACGTCGCGGTCTTCCTGCCCGACAACCCGGCGGAGGACCGCAAAACCCACTGGTTTGGCGGGCCCGATTTCGCCGTCGAGATCCAGAGCCCGTTTGATCGCTCGCGAGAGAAGTTCGGCTTTTACGCCAAGGTCGGGGTGCGCGAGCTGATGTTCGTGGCACGCCGCCCTTGGGCCCTCGAGCTTTACCGCCGAGCCGGCCAGGAGTGGCAGCTCGTCGGCAAGTCCGAGCCCACCGTGGAATCCCTCCTCCTGGAGAGCGCGGTTTTTCCCCTCGGATTTCGCCTCGTGCCGGGGACCAACCGTCCCCGGATTGAAGTGAGCCAGATCGAGAGCAACCTCTGCTGGCTTGCCTGAGAAGTCTGCGACCCACCCGTCGAGTATCCCTACCATGCCCGTCGCGAACCTCGCCCGCCTGAAATGAGTGGCTCATGTAACCAATTTGGCGGACTCAAGAGAGCAGTTGCACTCGCCATGTCTGACCTCGGACCCCGCCGCTACCGGATCGTCAACGGGGTGGCCTCGCCAATCGAGACGGGGCCCCCATGGCCCGTGTCGCGCATCGCCCGGGTCATCATCCTGGTCCTTTGCTGGGTCTATGCGGCAACCCTCCTCGGATTCTACGCAGCGGCAAGCTTCTCATCCGCTGAATTCTGGCCGGTGCACCTGGTTCTCTATGGCCCGCGCTGGATTGCTGCCCTGCCAGCAATTCTCCTCGTTCCCCTGGCCGCGTGGCTGAGAGTGCGGTGGTCGACGCTTCCCTTGGGCGTGGCATTAATGTCGTTCCTCGGGTTCTGGGAATTCAACGTCCCCTGGGAGAATCTGCTGACCTCGTCAGGGGAGTCCGGCCAGACGCTGTGTGTACTGACCTGCAATGTTCAGGGCCGAGATCTGAAGATTCAGAACCTGGCAGACCTGGTCAAGGCGGCGCAGCCCGACGTCGTTTGCCTCCAGGAGAACAGCCTGACCGATCCTCTCGCCGTTTTGGGTGGGGAAGGGTGGCACTGCCGATCTGCCGGCGAGTTTTGCCTGGCCAGTCGCTACCCGATTCTCGATTTCGAGGAGTTGCGTCGACCGGAGAAGAACTCTCGGATCATCGCCGTCCGTGCCCGTTTGTCGCGGTCGGGAAAGGAGATTCCTTTCATCTCGGTGCACCTGATGACACCGCGCCGCGGACTTGAACCCCTCATCGACTGGCGAAGGGAAGGCATCGACTCGTTCCGCGAGATGGCTTCGGTTCAGCAATTCGAATCGGAGCTACTCCGGCGCTGGGTCGAAGGAGCCTCCGAGTCGATCGTGCTTGCCGGCGACTTCAACCTGACTGCCGAGCACCCGCTGTTTCGCCGCGACTGGTCAGGCTACAGAGACGCGTTCTCCTGGGCGAGCTGGGGGCTGGGTTACACGATGTTCACGCGCCACATGGGGCTCAGGATCGATCACATTCTCTGCGGACCAGCATGGCGGCCACGACGGTGCGACGTTGGCCCTGACGTGGGCTCGGCCCACCTGCCCGTTGTGGCCGACCTGGTTGAGAGTCCTTAGTTCAGCACGTGTTCCGCTTGACTCGTTCCGGAGATTCAGTGCAACTCCTGCCCGCCCGGCCTCTTGACAGGTCATGACATCATGGCCAAGCCTACGGAGGGCCTCTACCACCGGAAGTCGGAAGTTCTCGTCCGCGTAGAAGGCGGCCATGATTGGTCAGGCCGCCTCGTTCGCGTGAATCTGAGCGCGAATCTCCTCGGGGTGAGCCACAGCATACGCCCATGCATCGACCAGGTTCCTGGCCCGGCCAAGGGGGGCCTTACCGCGACGGCCGGTCCCCAGGCTAACCATTAAACCGTCGATCCCTCCGTCCCACGCGTTGGGCAGGCCGAGGATGGCGCCCTATCCCGACCTCGGGCAGAGCGCCGATCCGAGGAAAGTACGGCCTGTCCCCCCCCCCAGCCCCCGGTCATTCCAGGTCCGTCTCGAAGCCGAAGACGCACATCTCGGGGCCAAGTTGCCCCTCGACTGCCCGGAGATCACCCTCCGCCTCCGCGATCGGTAGCAGTTCCTGCATCGCCGCCTCGGGGATGAATGATCCGAGCAGATGTCCCGACTCGTCGCAGAAGTCCAGCGGCTCGTCAAGGTTTTCGAGCGACGCGATGACTTTCTCACTCAAGCAGACCGTGGTCATTCTGGTACCCTCCTTTTCCCTGCTCAGGTTGGCCTCGAAGCTCAAGAGAAGGGTCGCCGGTCCGGGACGCGGGCGACTGACCAATGCCGCGTCACCAGCCCCGAGCCCTCGATTGCGGTACCAAGCCCCGATCTACAATCCGTGGTTCGCGGACATCCACCGGGTCGGCCGAACCAGGATCGCAGATCGCCGGCCGAGCCACCGTCTGTATTATAATGAACCACATCCTTTGATTCAAGTGGCCATGGAACCGATGCATCCCCATTCTTCTGCTCACGCCGTCTGGATCGCCGCCACGTCGCCCAGGCCGAGCTCGGCGATAGCCTGGGCTTTGAGGACGTGCTTGCGCACCTTGCCTGTGACGGTGCGGGGAAGAGATTGCACGATGGCGATGTGCTGGGGGATCTTGAAGTGAGTGATCTGGCCCCTGCAATAGGTCAGGATGGCTTCGGGCGACAGCGCAGCCCCGGCGCGGGGGACGATCCAGGCGGCCACGATCTCGCCGAATTTCGCATCGGGCAAGCCGAGCACGGCGACTTCCGCGACGTCGGGGTGATGATGGAGGAACTCCTCCACCTCCGCGGGATGGATCTTCTCGCCGCCGCGGTTGATCTGCTCCTTGCAGCGGCCGACGATGCGGTAGTTGCCGTCGTCGCGGCGGCGGGCGAGGTCGCCGGTATACAGCCAGCCTTCACGATCGATGGCACGCGCAGTAGCCGCGGGGTTCTTGTAATAACCGGCCATCACGGCGTGGCCGCGGGCGGCGAGCTCGCCGGGTTCGCCCGGCGGAGAGTCGGCCCGGGTTGCCGGGTCCACCAGCTTTACCTCGACTGCGGGGATTGGCCGGCCGACCGTCCCGCAGCGTACCTCGATCGGGTCGTCGGCCGAGGTGAATGTGATGATCGGCGACGCCTCGGTCTGGCCGTAGCCGATGCAGACCTCGCGCGCTCCCATCACGCTCACCACCTTTTCCATCAACGGCAGCGGACAGGGTGCTCCTGACATGATGCCGGTCCGTAAACCGGAGAGGTTGCAACTGGGGAAGTCGGAATGCTCGAGCATCCCCAGGAACATCGTGGGCACGCCGTAAACCGAGGTGCATCGCTCGGCCGCCATCGCCGCGAGTGTGGCACCCGGGTCGAAAGCCGGCGCGGGGACGACGATCGTCGCGCCGTACACGGCGCAGACCATGTTGCCCAGCACACAGCCGAAGCAATGGTAGAACGGGACCGGAACACAGACCCGGTCCTCCGCCGTGTACCGCAGCCGCTGGCCCACGTAAAAGGCGTTCATCAGCAAATTGGCGTGGGTGAGCATCGCCCCCTTGGGCAGCCCTGTCGTGCCGGAGGTGAACTGCACGTTGACGACGTCGCTTGCAGCAAGTTGTCTCTGCCGGCAGTCCAGATCCTCCAGCGGGCACGCTGGGCCTGCTTCAAGATCGTTCCAGCTCAACCAGCCCGGGCCGGGTCGGTCGCCCAGGGCGATCAACCGCTTGAGACTCGGTAGCCGTTCCGAAGACCAGTCACGATCGCTCGCCGCGGCGACCTCGGGACAGACGGAATGAACCATGCCGACGTAATCCGAGCTCTTGAATGCACTACCCACGACGAGCGTCG
>JBAUOX010000279.1:0-2250 GCA_049579985.1 Isosphaeraceae bacterium
CGCTCACCACGCTCGACACTTCGGGACTTTCATAACAGGGCGGCAAGAGCGAAGGATCGATCTCGAGCTTGCCCAGCAGCTCGCGACTCCAGCGACGGTTGACGACGTCCAGCAACAAGGTGCCGGAAGCGTCGCTCACCTCCGTTGCGAAAGCGCCGGTCAGCCGGTATCGGACGTAGTCCTTGGGAAGAAGGACCTGGCGCACCCGATCCCAGCTCGCCGGCTCAACCCTGCGGACCCAGAGCAGCTTGGGCGCGGTGAAACCCGTGAGCGCCGGGTTGGCAACCATCTTCATCAGCGCCTCGCGGCCTCCGGCTCTCGCTTCGATCTCGCGGCACTCGACCGCGGTTCGCTGATCATTCCACAAGAGCGCCGGGCGGATCACAGCGCCGGCTTGGTCAAGGAAAACCGAGCCATGCATTTGCCCGCTCAGGCCAATGCCCTTCACATCGGCCGGGGCGAAGGTTGCCGCGGCCAGCACCGACTGCACGGTCTTGATCGTCGCGTCCCACCAGAGCTCGGGATCCTGCTCAGACCAGCCCGGGTTGGGGTGCGAGCAGGGATACTCGGCCGAGGCCGACGCGAGGACCGTCCCCCGGTCGTCGATGGCGAGCGTCTTGGTTCCCGATGTGCCGATATCAATGCCCAGAGTAACGCTCACTTCTTGATCTCCCAGCGCTCGCCGCATCGCAAGATGCGAGGCTCGACTGCCGCCGGCAGCCGACGGGCCTCGGCCTCGAACACCTCGACGGCAACCGTGTTGAACGTAAACATGTCGTAATTGTGGGGTACCAGGTAACGTGGACGGACCCGCGCGGCGAGGTCCACCGCCTCGGCCGCCGTCATGTTCCCCGGCACGCCCCGCACCGGGCCCCGGCCGTTGATCGGCAGGAAGAGCACGTCGAACGGCTTCTGTCCCAGCTCCTCGGCCAGCCCGTCATACGCCAGGCTGTCTCCACTTATGATACAGCCTGAGCCCCTCGGTCTCGATGGCGTACCCCCGGTAAAGATGACGGCCCCTCTCATCACGGTTGATCTGCTCGTGTGCCGCAGGGACAGCCCGCACCCGGAACCCGGCCCGCTCGACGACCTTGCCCGCGTCGGTTGCGGAGTAGCGATGGGACGGCAGACCTGTGTATACTCGTATATTAGGGACCAGGCCAAGCCGATAGCTTGGCCCTCGCCTAGCCAGGAGAAACGACCATGGGGATTGCCGACAACCCGTCATGGGTTCAGGCTCTCGATGACGGCATTGCCGCGATGCGCCAAGCGCATGCTGATCGCGGCTGGTACGACAGCCATGACTTGATCAACTGGCTGAATGAACACTCGAATATGGTGCTCAACGAGATCATCGATTCGTACCGGTTCAGGAGAGATGGCACACCTGCCCATGATCCCATCCTGACCGCGACCCGGCAGATCGCCAAATTCCTTCAACATCATAGGCACCAGGTGCAACTCCGAAAACACATATCTCAGCGGAATGCAATACAAACCGTGCCTCCCAGGGCCAAAGGCAATGCTGTCGTTGCTGTCTGGCAGATCTCCTCCGTCGCCGCAACTGGAAATGTGGACGGCCTGCCGAACGGATCGTCAGTCAGCAATGAGCCCGACGAACCTCGAATGCCTGCCGGTATGATCCATGATAGGGGACGCGGTCCGGAGATCCGAGGAACGCGGATTACCGTCTACAACCTGCTTCCACACCTACTCGACCCGACCGCAACTGAGGACTTCATCTGTCAGGTCAACCGGTTGACACCCGAGCAGGTCGCCGCTGCACGGGCATACATCCTCAACAATCCGGACACTGTTCTGTCTCAGCACCTCAGGATCGAGGAAAGGATGGCCGCCGGCAATAGTCCCCAAGTCAGAGAAAAAGCGAGGGAGTCTCGCGCCACTTTTCTGAGGTTCAAAGAATGGCTCTCCAACCGCGAGAAGGAAGCCCATCAGACACCCCAAGCCAGAGCGATCGAGGACGGCGGGGGCAACCGCTCCGGCTCGTTCCCAACATTCAGAGAGTGGCTTGCCGAGCAAATGTCACGGCCGGAGGAAAGGTCGTGACATGCAGGGGCTATTGGCCGATGTAAATGTTCAAGGACACTGGTTGTACCTCGAGGAACGTTTACTTCCGGCGCTCGGTGTTTTGCCAGTGCTCGCAGCGCTGGGACTCCGATTTGTGACGTTCAACGACCTGGGGATACCTCGCGACCTTAACGACCGGGCCCTCTGGACACTCTCTCAGGC
>JBAUOX010000280.1:0-1891 GCA_049579985.1 Isosphaeraceae bacterium
CGCGGAACGCAAGGTACCCATAGGTTCCCACCGGTGCAGGCTGGCGGCGAAGGTCCTTTGTCTGTGGGCCGGCGTGAGTCGTCAACGAACCGGCACTGAGCAGTTGTTTTTCTTCAAATTGCTCGAACCCGGGACGGAATCTCATGGTCGAGCGTTGGCGCATGGACGAAGACTCCTCCCGGTCCTGGAAAGGACGAACCCCTAGCATTGCTATACGTCGGCAATTCGGCCGGGCTTGATGAATACTTCCGAGCCGAAAGATCCATCCTTTCTAGCCGTGGCCGGGATGAGAGAGCGGGGAGGGCTCGGAAGAACTCGCCCCGGGCGATGAGCCGGTTCTCGCGGCCTCGGTCACGTAAGGGGCGAAGAGCGACTCGGGATAGGGAAGAGCCCCGGTAAAGGGGCCGTAGTCGCTGACATGGCTGAGGTCGTTGTCTTCGCCCACTTTGACCACCGGTCGATCGACGACAAGCGGGCCGATGCCTTCAAAGTAGTTGGAATGGCCATCGTGGCAATAGCCGGGACCGCCGTAATAGGGAAGACGTGAAATCTTTCCACACCGATTGAGAATCGGCTCGCCGTGAGGATAACCGCGCCCACCGTAAAAGGGATAGCCGCCGTGGCTGCCAACGCCCACCCCATAGCCGCCGTAGCCGTAACCCAGATGATACGATAGACCAAAGCCGAGAAAACCCGGGTAGGGGCCATCGCCTTCGTAGCCCATTTCATAGGGGCCATGGCCGCCGCCTTGGGCCATGCCCGATGAGCCAGAGCAAACCCAGATCCCTACTGCCAGGGCAAGCGCCTTCAGTGGGAGTCTGCCGCCGCCCGGCAAGAGCGACACAATGGATGAGTCGATGTGCACGGTCCGTGTTCCCTCTGGGACTCGGCATGTCTCCTATGCAGATTCTACCCGGTCCCCGGGTCCGGCCGCGCATCGCGACCCGCTTGCTTTTATATATCACAGATTCTATGCCAGGGTAGGTCAATCGCAACAAGGGACGCGAAAACTCTCGAAATCGTCCCATCACTTTGTAGGGTGGGTGCAATCCACCAGACACAAACCTATGTCTGCTGGTGGGTTGCGCTTCGCTCCACTCACCCTGCACAGAGCTGCCAGCCTCACTCTGGGGCGATGTCGAACTCTCTCAGAACTTGTCTTGGGATCTTCGCGTAGGGTCGGTGCGAGCGAGCTGGCGCTCTAGCGGGTTGCGGGGGGCGGACCATTGCCCACTGGCGGCAGGTAGGAGGGCCGCGCCGTGTCCACCGGCTGGATATCGCCGGGGGGATGGATGCTTGCGATTTCGCGGGCGGGGTAGCCCAGCGCGTGGAACATCTCGAACTGCGCCCGGTTGTATTCGGCGACCGTGGTGAAGTACTCGTCGATGGCCGTCTTCAAACGCTGGAGTGCGTAGACCACTTCCTGCGGCCGGAAGACCTCGACCAGGACGTCGCCAAAACGGGTAGTTTGCTGCAGGCCCTCGTAGTTCCCGCCGAAGGCGATGAGGGACGAGCGCAAGGCGCGATCGGCCTGAGACACCCGGGCCGTCGCCGACTGGAGACGGGCCTGGGCACGGGTCACGTCCGCCGCCACCATGTCTTGGGTCTTGAAGAGCTCGATGATGGCCCGCGACTGCTCACCGCGCTGCTCCTTGATCCGCGCCAGGTTCCCGATCCCCAAGGCGTCGAGCTGCCACAGGAACTGTAAGCTTACGTCGTCCCGGCCGGTCCACTGGTTGAGGCTGCTGTTGGGACCCAGGCCGAAGATCCCGGCCTGGAGAAACTCGCCGGGCGTCTGGAAGCCGTTGAGCAGGATGCTGGGGAGGAGTATGCGCCCCTTCTCCCGGCGGATCCGCGCTGCCACTGCCTGGACAAGCGCCTGGTACGAGGC
>JBAUOX010000281.1:0-2361 GCA_049579985.1 Isosphaeraceae bacterium
CGGCAACTGGTCCTGGCCTTGGTGCTGATCTGCCATAGTTCCTACCGCGGCGTCGTCGAACTGCTGCGTGACCTCTTCGATTATCGGATCTCCCTGGGGACCGTGCACAACATCGTGCACAGCCCCGTTGTTCAGGCCCGGAGAATCAACGAGCAGTACAACCTCTCCACCATCCTCATCGGCCTCCTCGATGAGATCTTCCAGGCGCGCGATCCCGTCTTGGTGGGGGTCGATGCCGCCTCGACCTTCTGCTTCTTGCTGAGTCCGGAAGAGCATCGCGACGCCGATACCTGGGGCATCCGGCTGCTGGAACTGGTCGACCGGGGCTTCGCTCCTGAGGCCACCATCGCCGATTTCGCCTCGGGGCTCCGCGCCGGGCACCAGGAGGCCCTGCCTGAGGTTCCCTGCCGCGGTGATGTTTTTCATGCGTTGTACAACGTCGGGCCGCTGGCCCGTTACCTGGAGAACCGGGCTTACGAAGCCATCGACGCACGGGCCAAGCTCGAGCGAAAGCAAGCCACTGCCAAGCGGCGGCATGGCCGGAAGGACCAGAGTCTGACCAAGCAGCTATCGTACGCACGGCCGGCCGAGGCCAAGGCGATCGCGTTGGCTGATGAGGTGGCGTTGTTAGCCCGTTGGCTCCGGGACGACATCCTGTCGGTGGCCGGTCCGGAGTACGCCATCCGCCGTGATCTGTTGGACTTCGTGGTGGCGGAGTTGCGCGCCCGCGAGTCGGCCTGTCCGCATCGGATCAGGCCGGTAAGGACCTTGCTGGAGAAACAGCGGGACAATCTTTTGGCCTTCGCTGTGGAACTGGACCGTGATCTGGCGGCCTTGGCCCAAGATTGGCAGATCAGTGTGACGATCGCCCGGGAGGTCTTGCAGGTGCAATCCCTGCCGACGTGGGACCCGCAGCGGTGGCGTCGTGAGGCGGTCCTGCGTGAGACGCTACGCGGGCGTTATCACGGCGTGTGTGCCGACGTGCAGGAGCTATCCGATCGAGTGGTGCGGGCCAGCAGCCTGGTCGAGAACCTCAACAGCCGGCTGCGAAGCTACTTCTTCCTGCGGCGGCAGTTGGGGGAGGACTACCTGACGCTGCTTCAGTTCTTCCTGAACCACCGCCGGTACCTGCGCAGTGAAGACCCCAGTCGAGTCGGCAAGAGTCCTGCGGAGTTGCTGACGGGTCAGCCGCACGCTCACTGGCTGGAGCTTCTGGGGTACACGCGGTTCTCGCGGAACTGAAGTCCCAGCACGGCAGCCAGGGACTCACGAAAACCCGCTCCAACGCGGGACCGATCAGGGTCCGCGCTGAAGTTCCGAGTGTTACCCGAAAACCGGCGTTTTTGAACCATGCCGAAAACTCTCTCGGGCGCTGCGGATGGCCCCCGGGGATCGACGCCGCCCGCGAGTCTTGGTGCGTAGCCGTCGCGGCACCACTCCCAGACGGTGCCGAGCATGTCGTGCAACCCCCAGGCTTTGCCGCGGTAGCGGCCGACGGGTGTCGTTTCCCGCAAGAACGGCCCTTGGGGAGCACCGTAGTACGGACGCGTACCGTCGAAGTTCGCCTCGGCGCTTCCCAGGCGGTCGCCGAACGGCGTGGCGGAATTTGTCCCGGCGCGGCAGGCATATTCCCACTGGGCCTCGGTGGGCAGCCGGTACTCCCATCTCGCCGCAAGCCAGCCGGCTGTGCGCTCCGATTCCGTCATCCCGCGGCAGAACTCCTCCGCCTCGGCGTGGCTCACAAAGTAGATCGGGTGGTCAGGTCCCTCTCCGACATGGTCACGCATCGTACCGTCGCCCACGGGACGCGGCTGGTCTGGATCCTTGGCCCTCTGCTCCCACAAGTTGAGCCCCAATGACATTCCCAGCCAGGATCGACGGCTGGCCTTGCCGGTCACGACCGAGACCTTCCAGCGCCCATCGACATTCCGGACAAGAACCGGTGCCCCGCGAAGGCGCTGGATCTCGTTCACGCGTTCACCGCGCCCATGTATTGAGTCATCCACCTGGCCAGGTACGCCGCATCCAATCTCGGTGCACCGCGTCTCTCTTGAAGAACGACCTGCCCCGGAAACGCCATACGCTGGCGCTTGAGCCCCACCCCGGTCTCGGCCAGCTCAACCAGGTTGGCCACGTCCGTCAAGTTGTACAGAATCAGCCTCTCGAGTGCGTTCCTGTCGCCTCGCCGGTAACGGTGCCAGAGCCGGACGGCTTCAAAGCCGTCCACACCCTGGATTGCCGGGTCGCGGTGCAGCCCCAACCGGCTTTCCACGACCTTGAGCCCGCCTTTGTACCCCAGCGAGGCCAGAACGAACCGCAGGTCGATGTGGGACTGATCGAGCCGGGCCTGGGGAAAGTGGG
>JBAUOX010000282.1:0-4414 GCA_049579985.1 Isosphaeraceae bacterium
GGCGAAGCCCTGGTCGATCCTGCCGACTCCTGTTACCCTTTCGTGGTGCTCCCCACCATCGTCCGCGCTGCCGAATTCCAGGGCGGGTCCTGGCTGGTCACGCTGCAGGTCGACGGTCAGACCGTCCTGTCACGGACTCCTCGACTCTTGGTGCTGCGCGAAGGCCAACGGGTTGTCGCCCACCTCGAGCTCTCGCGGGCATCATGGTTCGACCCCTCCACCGGCCGGCGGCTGGAGTTGCATTGCCAGCTCTCGCCCGACGCGATAGCCTGAACGTATCGTCAACCCATTGCACCGACCCTGAACCCGGCACGCGCGTGCCGGACCCGCCAAGAAGCACCATGCGCGACGTCCTACGAACACTGATCGAAGCCCTGGAAGAGGGTCGCGAGCAGATCTTCTGCCAGGTCGTGGAGACGAAGGGTTCGACCCCCCAGAGGGCCGGGGCGGTCATGGTCGTCGATCCCGCCGGAGGTCAAACCGGAACGCTGGGAGGCGGCTGTGTCGAGAACGAGGTCAAGCAGCACGCCATCCGCCAGCTCGGGGACGTGGGGACGACCTTGCGTGCTTTCGTGCTCGACCACGATTACGCCTGGGCAGATGGCCTGATCTGCGGGGGAAAGATGGTGATTGCCATCGAGGCCCTGCGCGGACAGGGCCCGCTGCCGTACTTCCGGAGCCTGCACCGCCTGCTCGAGGCCGGCGAGGGGTTCACCGAGGCCGTGATCGTCAATCCCGAGCGAATCGAGGCCGAGGCCGAGGCCGAGGGTATCGCGGCAGGCCGCAGATTCCTTTTCGGACCCGATGGCGTCTGCAAGGCGAGCTGGCCGGCCGGCCCCGTGCCGGCGCGCATCGCCGCGCGGGTCGTTCCTCTACAGGACCGTCCCAGGCCGGAAGTTCGCGGGGGCGTGGCGTGGATCGCCTCGCTGCCTCGGGTCCGACTGGTGATCGTCGGGGCCGGGCACGTCGGGCAAGCCGTGGCCAGCCTGGCGGCGGGGACCGATTTCGACGTCTGGGTGATCGACGACCGCAGCCAGTACGCCAATCCTGAGCGATTCCCGACCGCCCAGCAGATTCTCGTGGGCCCGATCGAGGAGGTGCTCGCCTCACTCGAGGTCACGCCCCACACCTACGCGCTGATCGTCACCCGCGGCCACGGGCACGACCAGGAAGCCCTTTATCACCTGGCCCCAACGCCGGCTCCGTATGTCGGCCTGATTGGCAGCAGGCGCAAGATCAAGCTGATCTTCGAGAGCCTGCGCGACGCGGGGATCGCCGAGGCCGACCTGGCACGCGTGGCCGCTCCCGTTGGCCTGGACATCGGGTCGCAGACCGTGCCCGAGATCGCCATCAGCATCGTGGCCGAATTAATCGCCCGGCGCAGCCTGGGCCCCAGGGGCCTGGCGCACCGGCCAGGTGCCGCGAGCATGTCATGAGCTCCATCACCATTCCCGCCATTGTCCCGGCCGCGGGCAAGAGCCGGCGGATGGGCCGGCCCAAGCCGCTGCTGCCGTTCGACGGCCAGCCCTTGATCGGCCGCGTCGTCTCGGCGCTTCGCCTTGGGGGCGCCAGTCCGGTTCTCGTGGTCACTCCACCGGCCCAAGCCGCCGAAGGCCCGCCCATCGCCGAGGCCGCCAGGCAGGCCGGGGCCGCCGTGATCACTCCCGCGCACTGGCCCGCCGAGATGCGAGAATCGGCCGAGATCGCCATCGAACAGCTCGGCCGCGACGGCCCGCTCAGCGGGTTCATCCTGGCGCCCGGAGATAGCCCGGGTATCACACCCGAGATTGTCCGCCGGCTCCTGGAGCGATCGGCGCAGGCACCCGGCTCGATCGTCATCCCGCGCGCCGCGGGTCGCCGCACTCACCCGATCGTCCTTCCCTGGGATCTCGCCCGGCAAATCCCGACATTACCCAGGCATCAGGGAATCAATGCTCTGATGACGGCCCACCCCGAGCGCGTCATCGAGATCGAAGTTCCTCACCCGGAGCTGGCCGACGAGCTCAATACGCCCGAAGACCTCGAGCGCTGGCAGCGACGTCTCAGGTCCGTGCTGACCATCCGTCTCTTTGCCGTGGCCAGAGAGCGGGCCGGACGAGCCGAGATCGAGATCGATCTCCCCTTGCCGGCGACCGTCGCCGATCTTCGCCTGGTCCTTGCCTTGCAACACCCCAAGCTCGCTGCGCTGGCTCCGAGCGTCTCGATCGCCGTGGATTCCGAGTATGCAACCGATGCCACGCTCATCCTTCCCGGCGCCCAGGTGGCGTTGATCCCTCCGGTCAGCGGGGGATGACGATCAAGAGGAACAGCCGATGATCGAAATCACCGAAAGCCCGATCGACCACGCGGCCTTGACGGAACGGGTGCGATCGAACCGGGCCGGCGCCGTCTGCACGTTTCTGGGAACGGTCCGCGAGCTGACAGGCGATCGGCAGACGCTCGCGCTCGATTACGAGGCCTATCCCGAAATGGCGCTGAAGAAGCTGGCCGAGCTCGAGCAAGAAGCACGCAAGCGCTGGCCGATCATCGAGGCCGCCATCGTCCACCGAGTCGGCCACCTCGACCTGGGCGCGATCAGCGTGGTCGTCGCCGTGAGCTGCCCCCGCCGCAACGAGGCTTTTGAAGCCTGCCGCTGGCTCATCGACACTCTGAAGCAAGTCGCGCCGATCTGGAAACGCGAGACCTGGGCCGACGGCAGCCACGAATGGGTCCACCCGGGGTTGAGGGAGCCGTAGTCAGTGTACAAGTGCGGCGAGCCTTCGTTGACGCACCCTCGCGGTGGCATGCTGCAAAGTTGCAATTGACCGGTACTCTCCGTCGGTGTCGCGCGCCGAGCTGGGTATCCATGGCCTGAACAGATGAGCCGTAAAATGTAGAGAAATGTAGAGAAACGCGGAATTCAAGCAGCGAGAAGCTCTGGTCAGGCACCTTCGCCTGAGCTAAGTGGAGAGTCTGGGGAAAGCAAATACCCTTGCCAGTGTAATTCTTTGCCCCAATTGTGCTTGAGTGGCCTGGACTTGACCCGCCAAGTCGCCTTTGGCGCCGCATTCCCCCTGTCCGTCCCAATCGATAGTGCCTGGCCTGAGCGGTTGCCGTGGACGGCGTCGGCAAGGGCCAATCCACGATCCTCGAAATCAAGTAGAATGTGGCCAAGGGCTTCGCCGTCAAGAGGAGGTCGATCATGTCACTGAGCGTTGAACTGGACGAACAAACCGCCGCCGTGGTTCAGAAACTCGCGGCCAACGAACAACGCTCCGCCAGTGACGTAATCCACGATGCCTTGGCTGTGTATGCAGGCTTCCGGGAGCGACCGCTTCCCAAAGGCGCTGGCAAGTATCGCAGCGGGCGATCGGACACGTCTGCCAACGTCGATGAAATCTTGGCCGACGCCGTCAAGGAGGGGCTATGGCCGTGATCTGCGATACCAGTGGCGTCTACGCTCTCTACGACACCGATGATGCTCAGCACGAGGTGATCGCAACGCTCATCAAAGTGGAACCCGGCCCGTTGTTCCTCCCGGTCATTCTTCTGGCCGAGAGTGCGGCGGGTTCTGGGACGAACCATGAGCGATCACGAGCAGCCCCTGCCGCTCCGTCCGGCTGGATAGGTTATTCGACCTCAATCAAGTTGGCTACCCGGAGAGCTCAACATCATGAGCGCACTCGCCCGTCTCGAGCCTATTCTGGAGGGTCTTTCGGAGGATCGGATCCGCCAGTTGATCGACTTCGCCCGATTCCTGGCCGTTGAGCAGGACCGGCAAGAGTGGCTGCGGTTTGGGCAGGAAAGGCTCGCGTGGGCCTATGGCCCGGATGAGCCCGATTACAGTGAGGCGGACATACGGCCGAATCGCAAGCCATGACCTTCAGCCCGGAGACGTGGTTCTGATACCGCTCTCCCCATTCTCAGGCGCTCCGGCCCGCACTGCTCCTTGCGTCACTTCCCGGTCCGTATCAGACCCAACTTGTTTGCGGGGTCAGCACCCAATTGCACCAACAAGTACCCGACTGGGACGAGTTGATTCAACCTGGCGACGCGGACTTCCCTTCGAGTGGTCTTCATCGCGCGTCGATCATCCGGCTGAGCTACCTCCACGCTACCGACCCGACCGAATTCGCGGGAGCGATTGGACAGGTGGATGCCGCCCGGCTCGATCGACTCTTGACCCGCCTGGCCGATCATTTGCACCCGTGAAGAGTCGTTCTCCACACCAGGTCGATTGTCGATCGGATAAGGCCGTCATCGAAGGTCGATCCGGGTCGTGAGTCACGACCGGGCTTATTGGTGTCGGCTCAGGTATGTCGAAGACTATAACCGGTGCCATGCCCATCCGTACCGTTGGACTTACACCGGGACACCGCTGGTGCGGGGGACTCCGTTCAGTCAAACCCGCCGTCAACAACGGCAAGGGCGCGCC
>JBAUOX010000283.1:0-1511 GCA_049579985.1 Isosphaeraceae bacterium
TCGAGCACACCTACTGGCAGTCACGGGTCGACCAGTTCGAGACCGAGAAACAGCTTCGCACCTCGATGGCCTTCGGCAGCTTGCTGTTCGTGATCCTCGGGGCCCCGGTGGGAATTCTCTTCGCCAAGCGCGACTTCCTGAGTGCATTCATCTCGTGCTTCGTGCCGATCATCACGCTCTACTATCCGCTCATGCTCTTCGGAGTCAACCTTGGCAAGGAGGGCTCGATGGAGCCGGCCAAGGCGCTCTGGATCGGCAACCTCGTGCTCGCCGTGCTCTCAGTGTGGGTTTATCCCAAGATCATCAGGCATTGAAGCGAGATTCGTCGGGTCGGAACCGAAAACGGAACTCCTCGTGATGGGAGTAGAGACATGCGAATCCTCGATCGCCAGCGGTACTGGGCGTTTATCAAGGCCTACTTCATCTGTTATGTCTCGCTGGTCGGTCTTTACATCGTGATCGACGCATTTAGTAATCTGGATGAGTTTATGAAGCGGGCCGAGGGTTTCGTTGAGCTCATCAAGGTGATGGGCCGGTATTACCTGTTGCACCAGGCCCTTTATTTCGACCAGCTTGGCGGTGTGATCGGCATGATGGCGGCGATCTTCACGGTGACCTGGATGCAGCGGAACAACGAGCACCTGGCGATCCTGGCGGCCGGGATCAGCACGCACCGGGCCATCCGGCCGGTGCTCTTCTCATCGGTGATCGTCAGCGGGCTGTCGGTGGCCAACCAGGAGATCATGATTCCCCGCCATGCCGAGGAGATCCAGAAATCGCACGCCGACGATGGCATGGAAAAAGTTCAGGTTCCCAGCCGCTACGACTCGCGCGGGATCATGGTGGATGGAAGCTGGGCCGACCGGGCAACCCGGACGATCGTCAACCGGTTCAATGCCACGATCCCGTACGCGGTGTTCGGCGCGATCCGGAAAATCGAGGCCCGGCAGGCCACCTACGTACCGGCCGATCATCCCACGGCTCCGATCAAGGGCGGCTGGCTGATCCGAGCGGCCTCGGTCAATCCGCCGGTTGATGCGGTTTTGCTCGAGCCTGGCGCATCGATTCTTACCCTGGTGAAAGACACGACCGGATTCCCGCCGCCGTGCGGCGACCCGGCATTGCTGGCGGGCGACGTTTACTTCCTCAAGTCGAGCCTGTCGTTCAAGGCGATGACGAGGAAACCGAACTGGTACCAGTACGCCACGATGGGCGAGCTGCTCGACGGCCTGGCCGACCCTGCCAGTGAAGGCACGGAACGAGCCGACATCGCGATGTACATTCACGTTCGCCTGATGCGGCCAATCCTTGCCATGACCCTTCTGTTCATGAGCCTGCCCCTGGTGCTTGGGGGTTACGGCCGCAACATGTTCATCAATCTGGGCTTCGCCCTGGGCAACTCGGCCATGTTCTATGGCGCGGTGCTCCTCTGCCAGTACCTGGGCAGCACCGCGGTGCTCGTCCCATCGCTGGCCGCCTGGCTGCCGCTCTTCATTTTCGCAATGCTCGCC
>JBAUOX010000284.1:0-2077 GCA_049579985.1 Isosphaeraceae bacterium
AGCCCGAGCCGTTCTGGGAGCTGCTGACCCGATACCGCGAGGTCGTTTTCAAGTTCGCGGGCGACCGCTTCGTCAGGGAGGAGGACGCCCAGTCGGTGCTGCGGCGCGTGCAAGGACATCCCTTCGACGTCCTGGGCGTCGAACGCAAGCCGGAGCGGGTCCAGCCGCCGCAGCTCTACGATCTGACCGAACTCCAGCGGGACATGAACCGGCGTTTCGGACTGTCGGCTGACGCGACGCTGAAGACGGCGCAGATGCTCTACGAGGCCAAGCTCATCTCGTACCCGAGGACCGACTCGCGCTACCTGGGCGGGGACATGAGGGCCGAGATCCCCCGCATCCTGGAGGATCTCCGGGCCATCCGGCCGGACGAGATCGGCAAGCTGGATCTGGGCGCCCTGAGCTTCACCGGGCGGATCATCAACGACGCCAAGGTTGGGGACCACCACGCGATCATCCCCACCGGCAAGCCGCCAGGGGCCCTCTCGCCAATTGGCCGGAAGATCTACGACGCTGTCGTCACCCGCCTGATCGCCGCCTTCTACCCGGCCTGCGTCAAGGAGGTGACGACCGTTGCCGGAGTCTCGAACGGGGTGCCGTTCCGGGCCAGGGGCGTGCGAGTGCTCGAGCTGGGCTGGACTGCACTCTACCCCCGCAGTGATGACGGACATGGAGAGGACGAACAGGACTTGCCCGAGTTCCGTCCCGGCGAGAGCGGCCCGCACGAGCCGACTGTCCGGAGGGGCGAGACAGCGCCGCCGAAGGCTTATACCGAGGCAAGCCTGCTGGGGGCGATGGAGACGGCCGGCAAGCTGGTCGAGGACGAGCAGCTCAAGGAGGTACTCAAGGAGAAGGGCCTGGGCACGCCCGCGACGCGTGCCGCCATCATCGAGACCCTGCTGGAGCGGGGCTACATCACGCGGGAGAAAAAGACACTGCTGGCGACGGACCTGGGCCGTTACCTGGTAGCCTTGGTCCAGGACCGGGGGCTGAAGAGCCCCGAGCTGACCGGCGAGTGGGAAGCGAAGTTGCGCGAGGTCGAGCGCGGCCGCCTGGACCCCCGCCGGTTCATGGCTGAGATCGTCGGGTACACCGGTGAGGTGATCCGTTGCGGCGATGCGACGTCGATCGACGAGGGGCGGCTCGGCGACTGCCCGCGTTGCGGTCGTCCGGTGATCGCGGGGAAGCGAGGTTTCGGCTGCTCCGGGTGGCGGGAAGGCTGCCCATTCGTCCTGTGGCGAGAATACAAGGGCCACTCGCTCGGGGACGACCAGATCCGACAGCTCTTGCAGCGACGCGTCTTGCTCGGGCCCCTCGTGTTCGGGGAGTCAGGCGAGGTCGTCCTCCAACTGCTCGACAACGGCGAGTTGACGGAGATCCCGATTCCGGTCGGGGGGCAGCGGCGGCGGGCACGTGAGACGGGACTCCGTTCAGCCGGCGGGCGGACACGGACGCGGACGCGGCAGCGCGAAAAGGCCTCCGGCGAGTCCGAAGAGGCTCGGTCCCGAGGACGGCCGTCAAGCTTCGCTCCGGTCACGCTGGGCCCATGTCCCCTCTGCGGCTCGGAGGTCTTGGATCAGGCGAAGAGCTACGGCTGCAGCGGCTGGCAGCGTGGGTGCAAGTTTGCGATCTGGAAGACCATCGCCGGCAAGCGAATCACGGCGCGCACGGCCCAGGCGCTCCTGAAACAGGGTCGCAGCCCGGTGCTCAAAGGCTTCGCGTCGAAGTCCGGTAAGCCGTTTGAGGCGCGTTTGAGACTGGAGGGGGGCGAGGTCCGTTTCGACTTCGGCTCCTGATCGCATCGCGTTGGAGCCCGAAGGATCATCGTCGACCGGCAGAGCCGATGCCTAGGCTGATGCGAAGTTGCTATTGACAAGGTGTTAGAGGTCGTTTCGGGTGCTCCGGTTTCGTTACGCTGGGCACAGGCATTCGGACCGAATTGCGGCAAAAAGGGCGATATTCTGATAGTGGAAGTCCTCTTTCCTCCAGTCACGCGGCGCGCCCGTAACAAAAACAAAAGCGAGATGAACCGTTGTCTGCCAATTTGGCTGTCAAGGCCAACTTCGCATCAGCCTAG
>JBAUOX010000285.1:0-4530 GCA_049579985.1 Isosphaeraceae bacterium
AGCGGTCCGACGGCGAGAGCAAGCCCGATCAGGCAAACGCGGCCAGCAAGCGAAGCAGCTCGGGACATCGTCGTGTCTTCCTCGATCATATCGGTCCGGTATCTCGAAACATCATTTTGTATCGGAAGAACCATGCTGTTGGATCGAGGATTCCTGTCCCTGTCAGGATGACTGTGGCCAGCGGGAACGTTATGTCCTGTCAGTGGGTTGCGAACATGAGCCTGCTGACGTGTTGGGCGGGTGTGGGACGGGGCTGGTGTCGGGGGACTCAGGGAGAAAATCCTCAAGTTTTTCCAGGACTGCCCAAGCCGAAAATCCCGACGTAATCGATTCAAGCCCGGGAATGAGCAAGGCCGATCGAAAGGCTGTCTCGGCCTGTTCGGAGGGGCCTCTGGCGGCTTTACCGGCTGGTCGTATGATCCTGCTTGGTGGTGCTTTGGGATGATTCTTCCGGATCACGCTCGATTCGGCCGCTTGAGCTTGGGGTTTCTGCTTGCACTTCTTGTTGTGGTGCCGGTAGGTGTCCAGGCGGGAACCAACGATCGTCAGGCTGAGGCTCTGGCCGATCGGTTCTGGCGTCCCGGCGTGCCGGTTTCAGTCGCGGTGCGGGACGGGCAGGCGAAGTTCCGGGTGCCGGCATCGGGAGCTGGATCGGAGGTCCTGGTCATTGTCTCGGCGCTGGCGTACTCGCCCGGGCCCTACCCCATTCGCCTCGATGCGGCTCCGGCGACGGACGCGGGGCTTCCCGATCAGGTCGCGGCTGCACCCTCGCGACCGCCGAAGCTGCGTTCCTTCACTCCCGAACCGATCAGAGAACCTGCCGCCGGATTACCCGTCTTGAAGCGGGATTTCTCTCTGATGGTTCGCGACGGTGACATTGCGAGTGCGAGCAATTACCTGTCCGTCCGGGGCGTGCTCCGCGCTGTCGGCAAGCGGGTGCAAGTCTACGTCGCGTCCGAGGATGTTGGGCATGTCGATCCGGAGCTGCTCAAGGACCTGGTCGCGACCTTCGACGACCGGATCTTCCCGGTCGCCGCGGCCTCAGTCGGGCTGGCTCGTGATGTTGACGGCGACGGGCGATTCACGGTGCTGCTTTCGAGCTGGCTGAGCCGGCTAGGTAATGGCAGGAATGCCGTGGACGGGTTTGTGCGAGTGTCCGATCTGGACCTCGCGTTCTCTGCTCCCTTCGGCAACCGTTGCGACATGATGTACCTGAGCACCAGCCTCAAGCCGGGTCCCCATCTGCGGACGGTCTTGACCCACGAATACATGCATGCCGTCGTTTTCAGTGGAAAATGCCGGCAGACGGAGGGAGTCGGGCCGGTCGTACGCGAGGAAGAGGGCTGGCTGGATGAGGCTCTCGCTCACCTCGCGGAGGACCAGCAGGCTTTTTCTCGGTCGAACATCGACTACCGCATCAGCGCCTTCCTGTCGCAGCCCGAACGCTACCAGCTCGTGGTGGTAGACTACTATGCAGCCAACCTGTTCCGCAGCCATGGCAATCGCGGAAGCACTTATCTTTTTCTGCGGTGGTGCGTTGACCAGTACGGTCCAGAGTTGATGCCGGCTTTGATCCATTCGCGGCTGCGCGGGACTGCGAACCTGGAGGATGCCACGGGTTGTTCGTTCGCCGAGCTCTTTCGCCGCTGGTCGGTTGCTTTGTTCATGAGCGGTCTCGACCCGGCGTCGAAGCCGGACCAGCGGGGAACCTACCGATCGGTGGACGTGCGTAACCCGCTGGAGGACTGGGAGCTTGCCGGGCCCAGGGTCAGTTACGTGGCGGCGGGAGGTCGCGCGGACTGCTGGTCCGCGGCCGGTACCAGCAGTCATTTCGTCGTGGTGCGGGGAAGCTCGACGGGCGCGGTCGAGGTCACCGTCTCTGGCCCGCGGAGCGCAGAGATCCAGGTCACGGCCGTCCCCTTGCCAGCCGGCATGGCGCGACTCGAGCTCTTGGCAAGAGCCACCACCGCGGCGGACGGCGATCTGCGTTTGAGGGCCACGATTCGCGAACGGAACAACGAGCCGGTACGTTTGACCGCGCTGGCGTGGGAGCCGCTGGTACCACCGGCAGATTCTCATGTGCAAGAGTTCCGTCACGGGCAGCTCGACATGCTGGGCATTGCCTCCAGCTTCGGAACCTCGGCCCTGGCGGGGGGCGCAGCACTCCGCTCGGGGGCGATCCGGTTGAAGGGCGTTCATCCGGGAACGGGGCCGCTGATTGTCAAGCTGCTCGGCACGGACGTCAAAGGCCGCCGCGTGGCCGCCTGGGGAGAGATCGACAACCTGGATCCCGAGAGCGAGACCGGCCTCCTTCGCCCGCTTGCCGGAAACGTCCGCTAGAAGGCCGGCAGCAAGCCGCAACGCGGCGCACCACAAGGTCCTCCCATCCAGTATCACTTGCTCTGAATCGCCACCTTCTTTATGATGACCCAATATGGGTAAGGTAAGTCATACGGGCATTCCTGAATTGTTTCAATTCCGGCACGAACACCCACCTCTCAAGTCCCCCCGGCGAAGCGTATGCTGCAAACGCTTGCTGCTCCCGGAGGGCGAAGAAGGCCGAAGAAATGAACACGATCGATTACGTGTATCGCTTCGATCCCCACAATCCCAGCACCAAGCCGCCTCCCCCCGACGCCGAGGCGGCGCGTAAGTCTCTGGAGGATGGCAACCGGATGTTCGCCCGGTGGATGTCCAGTTGCAGGACGGGCACTTTCACGAGGGGGGATGAGCAGTGCCACGTCGTCCAGTGCAACGGGCTGGAAGTCGGCATGGTGCGGAAGGAGGGGGGAGTTCCCAAGCAAGCTCCCTTCGCCGTGGTGATCGGCTGTTCGGACGCTCGGGTGCCGACGGAGATGCTCTTCGGTCAGGGCTTCAACAACCTGTTCGTGATCCGGGTCGCCGGCAATGTGCTGGGCGATGTCTGCCTGGGCAGTGTTGACTTCGCGGTCGAGGCTCTGAGTGAGAGCGTGAAGGTCCTGGTCGTGCTGGGGCATAGCGGCTGCGGCGCTGTGACCGGTGCGGTCGACGCCTACTTGCGGCCGCTGAAGTACTGGTCCAAGACCACCACTCCGGCCTTGCGATCGATCCTCCAGAAGATTTTCGTCTCGGTCCGAGAAGGGGCAAACGCGCTGGAGACGGTCTGGGGTCCGGATGCGCGCGGGAAGCCGGGCTTTCGTGATGCCTTGATCGAGACGGCGGTAGGACTGAACGCCGCGCAGGCGGCCTTCGCCCTGCGCCAGGAAGTGGAAGCCGCCGGCCGCTGGGAGATCGAGGTGATCTACGGGGTCTACAACCTGTTCAACCACCAGGTCACGATGCCCCATAATCCGTTCGTGGCGCCATCAGACAAGAACGTCAACCTTGCCCACGCGCCGACCAACCCGAGAGAGTTCACGTCGCTGGCCCTCCAGATGGCGGAAATCCTCAAGCCGCACCAGGAGAGCACGAAGCCTCTCGAAACTGTGGAAAAGGAGATCGTTGTCCAGCTTTCCTCGTCCACTGTGCAGTCAGATGGTCATCCTCCGCATGCCGCAAAGGTCAGCGAGAATTGACGTGTGCCGCGACCTGTCGAACGTGCTCGCCTGATCTCTCCACCAGGCAAGTGATCATCCCGGTCCTCCCTCGTGCTGGGGTTCAGTGGCAGACATGCATACTTCTACCGTCCGCAACGACGCGTTGCTCGAATCTGCGACTCATGATGCCGACCTGCACGCTCTGAGCGAGGTGATCGAGCACGCCGGCCACCTGCTGCCGGCCCAGGGGCCGATCACAGTCTTCATCCATCACAACACGCTCCATGCGTTCGAGGATCTGCCGTTCAACGCGGCGGTCAAGAAAGGGGCGCACGTCTTCGGGTGCCAGCCCTATCTGAGCGAGGACAGATACCGCCAGGAATTGATGCGCGGGCGGATCCGGTTCGCCGAGTTGAAGGAGGCGCTGGAACACGACCTGGGAGACCGGGCGGGGGAGAAAGTCCCCTGCTTCGGCACGCGGCTGGACCTGCGTTTGGCGATGCTCCAGAACCCCCTGCGTACCGGACCAACGGACGAGCTGGTCTGGTATGTTGCCGAGGCGAACGCCCTTCGGCGCATCCGGCGGGATGTCTCCGCCGCGGACCGCGCGCGGTTGATCGCCGAGACCCGAAGGTGGGTGATCAGGGACCTTCGCGGGTTCGACGAGACCAGTCGCAACGGCTCGTCGGAGCCCGAGGGCGATCGCCGCATTCCCGACAGTCTCGCCGAGCTTCTTTTCCGCTTTGGCAAGTCGAAGATGGAGTATTGGAGCGACGAGGATTGGGAGGGTCTTACGCTGCAGGCCCTCTGGCGAGTGTGTTGCGATGGGGTCCGGGACATACCTGCGTTCACCACACCGCCGCCCCTGGCGGTCCGGCACCGGGACGTGCTGCTTGAAGCGACCGGCGTGGACACGGACTTGCTCGTCGACGATCGGCTGATCCCGTTCAGCGCCGCGTTCCTCGATCAGGGTTTCGCCGGCTGGGAGCTGCCCCGGCGCGACGAGGGGTTCTAC
>JBAUOX010000286.1:0-3095 GCA_049579985.1 Isosphaeraceae bacterium
TCCGATGAGTCCTTGATCCTCGGAGCTGATTGCTTTTGTATCTCGTCCCGGATCAGTAAATAACTCTCCGAAAGCGCTCTCGAGTCCAGAATTTTACGGGGGTTACACCCCGTTCCCGGATAGTTACTAAGTCGTCGGATCTGATCGATACTCTCGCCGGCGCCGAATCAGTAAGGCGAGCCGCTAGTGAGTGCTCTTTGCCAACGCATTCTTCAACTTGCGTGCCAATCCCAGCAATCCGACTCTGCGCGCTAGATCGGCGACTACCTGCCGCGTGAGAATTGGTAGGGCAATCCTCAACGCCACGGGTTGAATGCGGGCGAACCAGAACAGCAGAGCTAATACCTCCCCTGGCGGTACTATGTTATCGGGGGGTCGTTTCGCCTGCCATATCAATCTTTGCACGTACATGGTCAAGGCTTCATCTTTGCCTCCAAGCAGTCTACGGAAACCGTATTCGGCTCGAAGCAGTCTACGGAAACCGTATCGCTTGATGAGCGCACTGTGCACCACCCGCAGTTCGCGGGCCACGATTCCTTGTTTCAAGGTCCGGCCGCGGACGGTGTCTGGATGCTGCCGGTGGAAATTCAGAGGGTCCGAGACGAAGGCGATATCGGAGATTGATAGAACATTGATATATGTCATAACATCACCAGCAAGTAACAGGTCATCGGGCACACCTCCCGCGCGCTCGAGGATTCCTCGCCTCAGCAAGACGGCACTTGCGTTGGGGATCGTATTGTACCAGAACAGGTAATTCATGGCTTCGTCAGGACCGGAATTGATGTAGTCCTTACGCCAACGAGGGCTCGGGCTGGAACCTGCGAAATAATCGACAAAATTATATAAGATATTACTGTTTTCATCGACGGCCCACGACTGACAGAACGCGAGCCCGACGTTAGGGTGCCGATCGAGTCGATCGACGAGAGTCTCCAGGAGCGTCGGGTCGGCATAGTCGTCCGACTCGGCGAACCAGATGTATTCACCATTCGCGTGGCTGAGCCCGAGGTTCCACTGCTTGAAGGTGCTGCCGTTGTTCTCGGCGTTGAAGATCGCCCGGACCCGCGGGTCTGACGTGTAGGACTGAATGACCTCGCGGCTATTATCGGTCGAGGCATTGTCGAGGATGATCAGCTCAAAGTCCTGGAACGTCTGGTTCAGGATGCTTTCGAGTCGCTGGGGTAGGTACCGGGCGTGATTGTAATTCGGTGTGATCACGGTGACTCTAGGCATGTTGCGGGTCCTCTCAAGTGGCCGAACACGTGTCCCACAGCTCGACGCCTGGCAGAGCAACGACGCTGAAACGAGTTGGCTGATCGGATAAGCTGCCCTCTGGCTCAGTGAGAAGGGCTACTTTTTCCCCCAGAGTGTACGGACTGGCGCTACGATCGGTCGGAATACCTTCTTGATGGATTCGTAGGAGCGGGCTCTCCTACTCCACTTTTGCATCTTTACTTCGACTTGTTGCATCGTCTCGGGGGCAGGCAGGAGGTCGCGAAGGAAATCCGCGACTGCCAGCCATTGCTGAAGCTGAGTGTCTCGCGCCGCGAGAAGCATGAGATTGACTTCCTTTCCCTCCTCTCTCTCTACTTCAGGAATCTGGCCGATCTCAGCCTCCACCGCTTGCCTCCACGACTCGAGCGTATTCGGCACAACGTGGAAGTGCTTCTTGCCGCAAAGCCCGGACAATCGCCGATAAGGGGCAACATCACTGGCGATGACTGGGATCCGCTGCGCCAGGAATTCGATCGCCTTGATGGCCGATTTGCAGTCCGCATGACTGGAATGTTCCACGGGTATGAGCCCGAGGCGGAAGTTTGCTGATGCCAGGGTCATCAGATAGGAGCGGTAGTCCATGGGCGGCAGCGAGTGGACCAGGATGTCGCTGCACCGGTCCAGGAGGTTTTGATTGTGCCCGAGCAGTTGAATGGAGAGACCATGCTGAAAAAGCAGCCGCAGGAGTTCGGTGAACCAGCGCACCTGCGAGTGGCCCAGCTTGAAGCTGTCGGTGTTTGCAATGAGCACGCCGTATCGAGGCGCCACCCACGCGGGAGGGCTGTTCTCGACGAGGAAAACAGGCTTGCCGGGGAAACGTTGTCCAAGCTGGTCCTTCAACTCCGGAGTCGATGCCAAGACCGCAGCCGCGCGCAGGACCAGTTCGTCGAGGAAGGTGAGACGGTCCGGCTGCTTGAGGACCGGGTCTTGCGAGATGTCCGGGGTTTGCCAGTAGAGATCATCGAGGTCAGCCAAGTAAGGCACACCAGCCGAGAGGCAAAGTGAATGAAGCTTGAGGTAGAAAGGATTGATATCGGACCTGTTGAATACGGGTATGCTCGCGCCGATTATTTCCAGATCTCGAAAGAACGTCCTGGCAGAGAGCTGTCGTTGCCGGGCGGCCGCTGAATAGAGCGAACTGGCCCGCACCCAGTGAAACGCGCTGTCCAAGATCGGGAAGTAGAAATCCATCGCGAGACTCTCTTCATGGGCGATTCGTCGCAGTACACCCCTTCAACAAAGGGGAGCACGGTCGAATGGCATTAACTCAAGCGTAAGCCCAAGGCAGCTTTGCACTTGCGGTCGATTTTGGCGAAACTAAACATAGTAGTGGTACACATGTAGAATTGTTATTATGAGGAATAGACCTTGAATAACAGCGATGTATAAGAATTCTACTATCAACATTACATCAGAACTACAGGCCCGTGTGATTGACGCAAGTGTTTCAGCAGCAAGGTGGTACGCCTTATGTCAATGCCATTCGGGAGTACGGTCAAGTGCGGCCCCCTGATGCCGTCCCAACCGTGCCTGAGCCGTGGCTGATCCCCTGGCTCGCCCGGCGGCACCTTGAACTGAGGCGCCTGCCGTGGCCAACTGATTGTATCTCCGGAGTTCCTGGGACACCATACCTACACTTGCTTGAGGGAGTTCAGGGAGTTCCGGGCCGGGTGGCCCCAGGGGATTGCTCCCCTGGGGCTCCCGCGGATCCGTACGTGCCCTTTCAGGCATACGGCTCTTCATATCATGAACTCGCTACGGGACGGCTCCCTGAGTGAATCAGCGCTCCGTCTCGTACCCGACGCCGCGACCGTTGT
>JBAUOX010000287.1:0-5441 GCA_049579985.1 Isosphaeraceae bacterium
ATTGCTCGCATCCGACACATGGCATCTCTGACCTTGGGCGTGAGGGGAACAGATCATGGTTCGCAGGCGACTCCGAGGGACGTGGCCGCTGGTGATCTTGGCCGCGTGGTTGATCGGAACCGCTCCGTGCACGGCGCGGGGGGATGCGAAGGACCAGGAGGGCGCGGCCGCTCTGGCCCGGCAAGCCCGGGGCGTCCTCAAGCAATTCTGCTTCCGCTGCCACCATGGCGAGGGCTCGGAGGGGGGCGATTTCGACATGTTGAAGCAGCCCGACCTCCTGTCGAAGGACGTGCGCGATCCACCACTCGTCGCAGCGGGCAAGCCCGGCGAGTCTTACCTGTTCGAGCGGGTCGCGAAGAACCAGATGCCGCCCAAGAACATCAAGGAGCGGCCGGCAGACGCCGATAAGGAGCTGATCCGGCGCTGGATCGAGGCTGGCGCGCCGGCCTTCCCCGATGATGCCACCCGGCGTCCGTTCATTACGCTCGTCTCGGTGCTCTCGGCCGCGCGGGACCACTTGCGGAACGCCGACGCGACCGATCGGCCGTTCCTGCGTTTCTTCACCCTGCACACCCTGGCCAACAACCCGTCGGTCACCGACGACGACCTGCGAAGCGCCCGCGCGGCGCTCTCGAAGGCGATCAACAGCCTGAGCCGCAAGCCGCGGATCGTCGTGCCGCAGGCCATCGACCAGACCAGAACGCTCTTCGCCGTTGACCTCCGCGACTTCGACTGGGATCGCGGCTCGCTCTGGTTCGCGGTGGAACGGGCCTATCCCTATGGGCTGAAGTACGACGGCCTTGCCGATGAAACTTTGCGGCGGCTCGACCGGGACCTGTCGGACCTGGCCGGGTGCGACTTGCCCGTGATCCGCGCCGACTGGTTTGTAGCGACCGCGACCCGGCCGCCCCTGTACCACAGTCTGCTTCACATCCCCGAGAACGCCTCCCTGCTGGAGCAGGAGCTGGGCGTGGATATCGCGGCCGACTTCCTCCAGCCTCGTCCCGACCGGATCGCCCGGGCAGGGTTCGCCAGGAGCGGCGTCTCGGGACAGAACCGGATGGTGGAGCGGCACGATGCCCAGTTCGGCGCCTACTGGAAAAGCTACGATTTCCAACCGACCAACGGCCGGTCCAACCTGGCCCGGTTTCCCCTCGGGCCGCTCAACCTCTTTGCCGAAGGCCGCCACCCGTTCCCCAACCAGTCGTTCAGTCACGACGGCGGCGAGATCATCTTCAACCTTCCCAACGGGCTCCAGGGCTACTTGCTGGTCAACGGCAAGAACGGCCGGATCGACGCCGGTCCGATCGCCGTGGTCGGCGACGCGCTCAAGACCGCGGGAACGCCCGAGATCGTGGCGGGCCTGTCCTGCATGGCCTGCCACAAGCACGGCATGATCACGTTCCAGGACGAGATCCGCAAGAACAGCGCGGTCTTCGGCGGGGCCGAGGAGCAGGTCCGTCGGCTCTATCCCGAGAAGCCGGTCATGGACCGGCTCTTGCAGCAGGACTCCGACCGTTTTCTTGCCGCCCTGGAGAAAGCCGTCGGCCCGTTCCTCCGCGAAGGAGCCGACAAGCAGAAGGCGATCCGCGAGTTCCCCGAGCCCATCGGCGAGCTGGCACGGTTCTATCGCCTGAACTACCTGGACCTGAAAGGCATCGCCAGCGAGCTGGACCTCGAGGACCCGCAGGTGATCGTGCGCCAGGTGGGAGAGACGAAACTCAAGCGACTGGGACTCGACGGCTTGCTGCGCGGCGGCGTGGTAGGCCGTCAGGAGTGGGAGGCGACGAGCGGCCTGTCGCTGATGCAGGAGCTGGCCCGCGAGCTCCGCCTCACCCCGATCATGATTCGCTGAGAGCGTTGGGCCACGTGAGCGAGATCGTAGGCAGCAGGTTCGCAGCCCCTACTTACCATGCAGGAGTTGATGAGAATGAGATCGCCAAAGCCCACCCTCGGCCGGCTGTTCTCGGCCCTGGTCTTGCCCCTTTGCCTGGGCGTCTTGTCGCTGAGCCTGGCCCCGCGCCCCAGCCGGGCCGATGCGTCGTCCGATAGCCTGAGCGAAGTGCTTCATAGTGCCGCGGAAGAGATCCTCAAGGTGGTGAAGGACCAGGCCGTGTCTGTCGGCCAGATCACACCGACGGGCCTGCCGGACGCCAACGGCGGGCCGGCGATCGTCGAGCTCCTCAAGCAAGAGCTGGAACGGTTACGGCCCGGCTCCGTTCGCCGCGCGGGGGCCTTCGAGATCAAGGGAGACTTCAACCTCGCGCCCCACTCCGACCCGTCGGAGGCCGGGCTCGGCCAGAAGGTCGTCCGCCTGCTGTTCCGGATCGTCGACACGGCCACCGGCGAGGAGAACAACCTTCGCCTGACCCGTTTCCTCCGCGACAACACGACGATCGCCCGCGTGCTGGGAGTTTCCGGCCCCTTGCCGCTCGACCCGGCGAAGGACCAGCGCGATCAGCGGCGCGAGCGGAACAAGGCCATCCAGGAGAACCTTCAAAACCCCAAGGCGTTCATCGATCAGAAGAACCCCTCGCGGATCTCGAGCACCAGCGACAGCCCCTACCAGGTCGAGATCCTGGCCGGACCGCTTGGAGACGGCAAGGCCCGTCCCACAGAGCCCCGCGCAGCCCGGATCGAGGAGGGTCTGGGGTTCGTCGACGTCAAGCGGGGCGAAGCGTACGAGGTCCGCATTTACAACCGATCCCGCGAGGAGGTCGCCGTCCGCCTCTTCATCGATAGCCTGGACATGTTCCATTTCAGCGACGACCGCGACCCCAAGGACCCCACGCGGCCGAAGTTCGCTTATCTGATTCTTCCGCCCGGCACAAATGAGAGCCCCAGCGTTCAGGAGATCGCCGGCTGGCACAAGTCGATCAAGGGGAAGGAGAACTTCCTGGCCTTCCTCGTGACCGAGTACGGCAAGGGGGCGGCCTCCAGCCAGGGCATTCCGGCTTCCGGGCCTATCGGCGTGATCCAGGTCCAGTTCTCACGGTGTCACCCCGACCTGCCGGGCGGCCGGAAGCGGTCGGCGGGCAACGAGACCGGCAAGGGCCCTCCGCGGGAGGTCGGTCAGACCGAGGTCACCCGCGAGGTCGAGCCGCCGATCGATGTCGTGAGCGTGCGATATACTCGGTGATCAACGTCTTTTAGTTCTACAGCGCCAGATCGATCGCCGTCGAGAATGCAAACGATGCCGGGGAGTCGCTTGCGACAAGCCTGAAGCGCAAGCGAAGGGCATTGAATGATAATTGAACGATAGATGTTTTTGAACGCCCTTCGCTTGCGCTTCAGGCTTGTGAGCCCGAATCCAGCGCTGTGGTATTAGGCTCCTCGCGATTCCAAGTCCCCTTGCTGGAGGTGCACTTCCATGAGTCGGCTGGTCGTCATCCCACTCTTGTGTGCGGCAATCCTGGGCCCCGCGCTGGCCCCTGTTCCCGCCCAGGAACCCGCGGTCAGCGCTCCGACGCGGCGCGTGGCCCTGCTCGTAGGAATCAACGAATACCGCAAGCGCGGGTTCATCGACCTGAAATGGGCGGAGAACGACGTCGCCGAGATGGACCAAGAACTGCGCCGGCTGGGCTTCGACAAGGTCGTCGTGATGAAAGGCTCCTCGGAGGGCGAGCTCCGGCCCAGCAAGGAAAACATCGAGGCTCAGCTCAAGGGGCTGCTGGCCGACGTCGGCAAGGACGACATCGTGCTCGTCATGCTTTCCGGCCACGGCCAGGAGCTGAAAGTGAAGGTCCGCGCTCCCGACGGCCGTGAGGTTGAGCGCGATGATGGGTTTTACTGTCCCGTGAGCGCGGTCTTGAACCAACCGGACACGATGGTCTCGCTCAGCTACTTGACCGACGACCTGCTCGCGAAGTGGGGGGGAAAGAACCTGGTGCTGCTCGACGCCTGCCGCGACGGTGTGGTCGATCTCGACAAGGGGGTGCGCGCCCGGGGCGTCCAGGGCCGGGTTGTTTCCCTTCCCGAGGGGACGGCGATCCTCTTCAGTTGTGCGTCGCGGCAGACCTCGCTCGAGCGCGACGAGCTGCGCCACGGGGTATTCGCCTACAGCGTGCTCGAGACGCTCCGCGCCGAAGCCGCAAGCGGAGCGATCACCTGGAGCGCGCTGGTGGACCGGGTTCAGAACCGCGTTGCCGAGCTCAACCCGCTGCAAGAGCCGATCCAGGCGGGAGTCATGCCCAGGCTGGTGCTGGGCCGTCGTCGCGGCTCTCCATCGCTGATCACGAACTCCCTGGGCATGAACTTCACCCTGATCAAGGCCGGCGAGTTCTTGATGGGCTCGCCGGACACCGACAAAGACGCGGAGGACGACGAGAAGCCACAGCACAGGGTGCGGATCACCCGGCCGTTTTACCTCGGGGTGCACGAGGTCACCCGCGGCCAGTTCCGCCGGTTCGTGGACGACTCGGGATACCAGACCGACGCCGAGAAGGACGGCAAAGGGGGTTTCGGGTGGAACGAGGCCGCCAACAAATTCGAGCAGGCCCCTCGCTACACCTGGCGTGAGGCCGGTTTTGAGCAGACCGATCTTCACCCGGTGGTCAACGTGAGCTGGAACGACGCCGTGGCCTTCGCCGAGTGGCTGGGCCGGAAGGAGGGCAAGACCTACCGGCTGCCCACCGAGGCCCAGTGGGAATATGCCTGCCGGGCCGGCACGACTACGCGGTATTTCTGCGGCGACGACGCGGAGGCCCTGGCCGAGGTCGGGAACATCGCGGATGCGACGGCCCGGGAAAAGTATCCCGATTGGAACTACGCTATCGCGTCGCGCGATGGGTTCGTCTATACTTCCCCCATCGGCCGCTATCGTCCCAACGCCTGGGGCCTGCATGATATGCATGGTAATGTCTGGGAGTGGTGCTGGGACTGGTATGGAAAGGACTTCTACAAGGCCTCACGTGTTGACGATCCCGCCGGCCCCCTCGAGGCCGCGGACCGGGTGATCCGGGGCGGGAGCTGGAACAGCATCCCGCGCCGCTGCCGGTCGGCGTTCCGTAACTGGGGCACGCCCGGCTACCGGATCAGCTTCCTGGGCTTCCGCCTGGCCCTGGCTCCGTAGGGCAGGCACGGCCCACCATTGGATCTTGGTGGGCGGTGCCCATGCTACGGATGAAAACCGATTTATAAGCAACGACACGACACAGGGCTAAAAGAACCGCTCGTCCTGGTAGGATCGGCCATGGTAGCGCAATCGACCAGATGGACATGAAAATCATGGAACCACAGAGAACACAGAGAGAAGAACACGGAGAGGCTCGAAGGAAGGGAACATGATTGAACAGGATCAGATCAACAGGATCACAGAGAATCATCGGGGCTGCGATCGAGGTTCATCGGGCGCTTGGACCTGGGTTGCTCGAATCGACCTATCACGCGTGCCTCGCCCACGAATTGAGGCAGCAAGGGCTCGAGGTGGAAAGAGAGAAGGA
>JBAUOX010000288.1:0-2802 GCA_049579985.1 Isosphaeraceae bacterium
CTGGTGCCGAGAGAAGTTGGGAGTATCGGTTCAATCCCTGCGAAAACAGGCTTACACCAAGACAAAATGCGCAACAAATCCCGGATGAACGAGAAGTCGGCACAAGGCCAAGTTTTCATCACGTCAGTCTCCCACTCCTCCAGTTTATACCCATGTTTCGTGGTCATGATTCACCTCGAACCTACCAGGGATTCACTTGCTTGTTCTCGACTGCCAACCAGATGCACTCGTTCGCCAGCCGTGGGGGCAACTCGGGCAAGAGATGGTGCCACCAGCGAGCGAACTCTTCCTCCGTGGCGGGGATGACGCCCTTGCCGAACTTCTTGACGAACGCCTCGTGAAAAGAGTCCAGCTTGAAGTTGGCGAAAACCGCTGTCAGACCCTCCCGCCAGAGCCAGAGTTGCCAATCGCAAAGCATGTACGCCGACATTGCTGGACCGACCATGTAGAAGGTCTGCTCCAGCCGCTTTCGTAGCGCCCGTTCGAGCGCCATACTCGTCCCCTCGAAGGTCACGGCTCGACTGAAGTTGCTGGGTGGGAACTCCTGAACTCCGAGCCGCTCACACTCATGCTGGAGCCATCGACGGAACGAGAACTCGAATGGCTTGAGGACCGCAGAGTTCTGGAGCAAAGCCCGCACCGACCAATGAAACTTCCGCCAGGGGAAGTGCTCGAACGCCTCGGCGAGAGAAACGCCAATCTCGCCGCCATGTGTCCGCAGGATGCCCAGTGTCACAGCGAATGGAACGTCCTTGATCTGCCCAAGAAGGTGGTGGCGGATCTCGGGCACTTCCCAGAGACCAGCTAGCTCTGGCACCCCGATACCCCTGGTCTTCAAGGGTACGAACTTCGGGGCATTCCGGGTCAGAGGATCAACGCCTGCAAACTCGGCAGCCCTGAAACCCTGCATGTCGATGCTGTGACCAAGGAAGGCATGCCAGGTCAGGTCGTCGTCTGTGTCGGGGATGAGGATGTGCGAGCGGTTCAGGATCATCGAGGCGTAGGTCTGCCACGCCAGGTCCAGTTCGGGGCATCCCGTGGAGATCGTGGGCGGCAACGAACGCTTTTCTGGAAGCAGAGGAGCCTCAGCGGGGGATGGTTCTGGCGTCGTCGGGACATCGGTCCTGAGTTCAGCAATCCGGTCAACCTGCCGAGGTGCCGGTAATGTGATGGATTCCGAGTAGGGTTGACAGGACTTGCATGGTTTGAGACTTCCGCCGACCTCACGTTCAGCCCACTCCGTGAGAGCGGTCAGGTCGTTGGAACAGGTCTTGATGTAGCCGGTCGTGGTCCAGTTGGTGCGATCAGGTGTGTTGATCCATTTGCAGGAAGCCCGGTGCAGGTTCAGATAGCTGCTCACCGGGACTCGGTTTGAGTTGACCACGAAGCCGTCCGGGTTCTGAGCGAGCCAGCGGATGTAGCCATCGTCGTCGTTGACGAACTGCGTGAGGGCATTTTGCTTGGTCATTGGTGGGTCTCCAGGTAGCGCAAACAAAAAACAGAGCGCCAGCCCGGCGTTTGTCGTTACGCCGATCGTTGCCCTGCTTCTGAATGCCTACGACCGGGTTCCCTTCGCAGGCAGCATCAACTTGTATCTTGATTCTCTGGCAAGAAAGGGCGGATGTCAATCCGCTTCTGTTCCCGCTCGCTCCCATTCTGCACCTCATGAATCTTTGCTATCGTCCCGTGCCTTGCTTACAATGAAGATTCGGACGACCACAAGTAAACAGTTACGAAGCGGAACTCTCCGAGGACTCTTCCCATGTCTCCTCTCGCCGAAGCGATTTACCCGATCCTAGCCAAGCGTGTGGGCTTGAAGAATCCACTCATCACTTACGACAGACTGGTCAAGAGCCTGCCGCCTCTCGATCCCCCTGACAACGACATCACTCGGAACGACGAGCGATTATTCCGAGCGCTCGGAGAGGTCGGACAAACCTGCCACGATCATGGTCTTCCAACGTTGACGGCTCTGGTCATTCGCAGCTGTGAGGGATCTCCGGGGTCGGGTTACTACCATCAGTTTCACCCGGAGACTGGCAATGACCCTGTGCGCCAACGGGAAGCATGGGAACAAGAGCTTGAGAGACTGAAAACAGCCAACTACCCTCCGATCCTCGAAAAAGGGTCGCCAGCCATGCCGCAAGAAAGCTCGGACGATCACCAGAAGTCACGCCAACTCGGCATTCTTCGCATCGCCGATGACGCACAGAAGCCTACCACGGTCTTCACCGGTCACATGACGTGTCCACACTGCTCCACGTCGATCGATATCGAAGTCGATAGAAACCCGAAAGCGGTGTCAGCGAAGCAACCCCCATTCGTCATTAACGAGACCGGGACGCCTTCGAGGGGCAGACCCATCGGTCATTTGTTCATCGGTTCGATCTTGACTTCCCCTGCTCTCTATCTCGGCTCCATCAATCACTGCGGTCACGAGCAGCGGATCACCCTCTTTTTCAATCGGCAACTCCGAGATCGGTCAGATCACCATCTGGCAATCAATGAAACTACTTCTGGACAACCTGACGCATCCTCTGGCGGAGACGAAGGATTTAGCCTCTCCTGATCTCGACTGGCCACAAGTCTTTGATACCCAAGCCATTAGATTGCGTCCCATGACCTTGTTCAACCCCGTTTTTAATTGCCAGACGCCTTAAGGTCGTAAAACGATTACGCTCATACTGCGTTTCGGGGGGTCAATTGGCGAGTATCACCCTAAGCTCTTGTGTGACAGACACTTGTGGCGGGATTTCCTCCACTCCCGCTACCTCTTATAAGTGCTTGCTGCGAAAGCAATTG
>JBAUOX010000289.1:0-17327 GCA_049579985.1 Isosphaeraceae bacterium
GGGCTCGGGTGTCCTGTCAGGCCACTCGGGTTTTTTCCAGACCTTGACGGCGATGGGCTACGAGCCGGTCAGCACGACCGTGTTTCTCGAGTTCGATCTCGCCAGCCCGGAACCACGCGATGCGCGAGCCGTCCTGACTCGCCGCCGGACCCAGCTCGTGATCGAGGAAGACGCTCTACCAATCCACTGGTGGGAGAACCAGTCCCTGAGCGAGTCTCATCTGACCCGTTTCCGTCTGCTGGCCCGATCCGACGGAACCGAGCTGGCCCGGGCCACCACCTGGGACATGACCTGGTTCGGCCGCGGCGACGGACGGACCCGCACCGGTATGAGCGGCGTCGAGGTATCCTCATCCCATCGCCGCAAAGGCTATGGCCGGTACCTGGTCTCCGAGGTGATCCGGTGGGCACGAGAGCACGCCTGGGCCCTCGTCGAGGTGCAGACCCTGGCGACCAACCAACCGGCCCTTGCCCTCTACCAGACGCTCGGCTTCGTGCCCATCGACCAGTCCACCGTCTATCGTCTGCCCGCCGGGTTGCTCGACCGCTCCGCCTCCGCTTGACAGTCTGCGTAGCGTTCTCCTGATTCTTGCACAGCTTGCTCTTGCACACGGGAGCCGTTCTGGTATCCACTTTTTGATACTAGCCCGGGGCCAGTCGGTGGGGCTAAAACGATCCGGCTGGTCGAACCAAGCGCAAATCTTTCCGGGAAAACCGGCGCGCTCTGCTGGTGGGGTTGACAACCGATCGCAAGGGGACGAGACCAGTCATGGCACGACGCACGTTGAACCGACATGAACTACGCGCAGCGGCAGAAGCGGCCGAGGCGCTGGGCTTGAACACGCCAGCCGATTCCGGTGCTCGGAGGCCCGCGCGCGATCGCTCGGAGCCGCCGCCGCTACGGTCCAAACCCGTGGCCGGTCCCCGGATGCGGATGGTCTGGGCCGTCTGCGATATGGGAGGGCGAACCGTCGCTACCTTTGAATACTCGCAGAAGGCCGAGGCCGAGGCCCACATCACTGCACTGAAGGCGCGAGGAAAAGGACCTCACTTCCTTCGTCCCGTGAAGGAACCCATGGCCTCCAGCGGCGAAGATCGGCGCTCTTGACCGCGCCACCCTCGCGTTTCCGCCGGCGACTCAACGGTCGCCAGCAATCTGGTTGCGCTCGCGCCGGGTTCGATCAAGGGCTGAACCGACGTGGCGGGTTGCCCATCGCGCGACGAACCAATCATAGAGCGGAGGACACCACTCCGCGACCTTCAGGCCGGCCCAGGCCGTCCAGCTCGGGACCAGAAACGTCCCTCGCCCGTCGAGTCCGCGGAGGATTGCACGCACCACTCGGACCGTGGGCTCGCCGGTCGGGATCCCTCCCTGACCGCCCCCTGCCCCGAGCGCTGTGCCGGTAAATTCGCTCGCTGTACGCCCGGGACAGGCCGCCCAGACCCGGACCCCGGTTCCCCGCAATTCGTACTTCAAGCTCTTGACCAACCCGTTCACGGCATGCTTGCTTGCGACATAGACCGCCGAATAGGGGATTCCCACAAAGCCAAGGAATGAGGAAATCTGGAGGATCTGGCCCGAGTGTCGAGCACGCATATACCGTGAGGCTTTCTGGCTGAGGTCCATCAGTGCCATCACGTTGAGCTCGATGATCTGACGGATTGCGTGCGGATCTTGATCGGCGAATTCGGCGTAGTTGCCCGCACCCGCGTTGTTGATCAACAAGTCGAGCCCGCCCGGCAGGTCGATGGCCTGCTGCCAGAGTTGCTCGCGGAAGCCGGTGTCGATGAGATTGCCGGCAAGGACGTGGACGCGGCCGGGCGGCAGCTCGGCGGCCAGTCGCTCGAGTCGGTCGAGACGCCTGGCCGTCGCCAGCACGGTGACACCCCGGTCTTGAACCAGTTGCCGGACCATTTCCCGTCCCAAACCCGACGATGCTCCGGTGACGAGTGCATGGGCAATCCGTGGCATCGCGGAATGATCCTCCTGCAATTCATGAAACGGGAAGCCCGGCGCCTGGTCCGGCGCGGGACGAGTGCGCGAACCCCATCGCAAGGTGAGGTCTCCAATCCTGAGGACCTTACCACGCCTTCAGGCTTGTGTCACCGTGTCGACCCGGTCAACACGAGTCGAGGAACCTGGAAACGCGGCGCAGCGGGTTGTTTTGCGAGCAATCAGGGTCTAGACTAGATATCGAATCGAATCGACATACCGGCAGTCTTGATCAGCAATGCACTGGGAGCGGAAAACGAGGAGCGCCGTGGCCGCCATCGACGATCGCCAGACTCAGATCACTGCGAGACCGACAACCGGAGCCGACGTTCTGGTCGAATCGCTGGTACGGCACGGAGTCGAGGTCATCTTTGCCTACCCCGGCGGGGCCAGCATGCCAATGCACCAGGCCCTGACACGATTCCGGGACCGGATCCGGACCATCTTGCCGCGGCACGAGCAAGGCGGGATCTTCGCGGCCGAAGGGTACGCGCGAGTCACGGGAAAGCCCGGCGTGGTCATGGCCACCTCCGGGCCCGGCGCGCTCAATCTGGTCACCGGGCTGGCGGACGCCAAGCTCGACTCGATTCCCTTGGTCGCGATCACGGGGCAGGTTCCCAGCAACGTCATTGGCACTGATGCCTTTCAGGAAACGCCAATGACCGAAGTCTCCCGCGCGATCACCAAGCATCACTACCTGGTGCAAAGTGCCCAGGACATTGCACGGGTGATGAAGGAAGCATTTCATATCGCCAATACCGGCCGGCCCGGTCCGGTCCTGGTCGATATCCCCAAGGACATTCAGAACATCGTGGTACCCCACCCGGATTACGATGTGGCGATGGACCTGCCCGGGTACCACCTGCCGCCGCCGCCGGCGCCGGCGACGATCCGCGAGGTCGTCTCGGCCATCGCGGGCTGCCAGCGGCCCATCATCTACTGCGGAGGGGGGGTGCTGGCCTCCAATGCCCATGAAGAGCTGCGCGAGTTCGCCACCAAGACGGGCATTCCCGTGGCGATGACCGTGCACGGCCTGGGGTCGATTCCCAGCGATCATTACCTTTCGCTCAACATGCTGGGCATGCACGGCACCATCTACGCCAACTACGCCGTGAACGATGCGGACCTCCTGCTGGCCCTGGGAGTCCGCTTCGATGACCGCGTCACCGGAAAGCTCACCGAGTTCGCCAAGCACGGACGCATCGTCCACGTGGAGATCGACGCTTCGGAGATCAACAAGAACAAGTACGCTCATATCCCGGTTCACGCCGACGTCAGGGCGTTTCTCAAGGCGATCAACCCGCTGGTCGGGCCCGGCAACTGGCGCGCCTGGCACCAGCAGATCGACGAGTGGCGGACCGCCGAGCCGATGACCTACGACCAGCGGGACGACGTGATCCTTCCCCAGTATGTGCTCGAGCAGTTCTCGAAGCTGACCAAGGGCGAATTCCTCATGTCCACCGGCGTCGGCCAGCACCAGATGTGGGCCGCGCAGTGGACTGGGTTCAAGCATCCTCGCACCTGGATCACCTCGGGGGGCCTGGGGTCGATGGGTTACGGTCTGCCGGCCGCCATGGGCGCTCAGGCGGCGTTCCCCGAAGCCTTGGTGGTTGACATCGACGGCGATGGCAGCTTCCTCATGAATATCCAGGAGCTGGCCACGGTTTACTGCGAGAGGCTGCCGGTCAAGGTCATCATCCTGAACAACCAGCATCTGGGCATGGTCGTTCAATGGGAGGATCGGTTCCACGCCGGCAATCGGGCTCATACCTACTTGGGACCGGTGCACCTCCCCGAAGCCATCGGCCAGGGAGAGGGAGAAGTCCCCGACTACATTTACCCCGACTTCGTCGAGATATCCCGGGGCTTCGGCATCGCAGCCCGCCAGATCCGTGAAAAGTCGGAGGTATTGGGCGCTCTGGAGGAGATGATCGCTCACCCCGGTCCTTTCGTCCTGGATGTGCTGATTCCCTACCAGGAGCACGTTCTGCCCATGATCCCCTCGGGTGGAACGGTGCGAGACATCATCAAGAGCTGATCGCCGGCGGCCCGCGCATCCTGGCGACGCCAGGTTGGTCGTGTCCCGCCGAGCGGTTGCGACTAAACCTCTAGAAGATCATGCCGGTGATTGACCGGAGCTGGTTGCGACCGGCGGCCGCGATGGCCCGCTTCCTCAGAGCTCTCCGCGCCTTGGCGAGCGTCTTTCACAATCAAACCCGGGGTTCGAGAGCTCATCCGCGAGTCGAGGTGTTTTCAAGTCATGGCAATTGGAAATCACTTTCCGACACTGACAGCCGAGGAGGCTGCCGAGCTGATCCCCCGCGGAGCGATGGTGGGAGTGAGCGGGTTCACACCGGCCGGAGCCCCCAAGGCGGTGCCAAGGGCCCTCGCCAAACGGGCGCGGGCTTTGCATGCGGCGGGGAATCCATTTCAGGTCCGGGTGCTCAGCGGGGCTTCGACCGGTGTTGCCTGTGACGACGAGCTCGGCTTGGCCGAGGCGATCAGTTGGCGGGCTCCTTACATGACCTCCGGTCCCCTGCGGAAACTCGCCAACACCGGCCGGCTCGACTTCGTGGACATGCACCTCTCGCACGTGTCCCAGATGATCGTGGAGGGATTCCTGGGCCGGGTGGACTTCGCGGTCATCGAGGCCACCGACATCACAGCCGACGGTCGGGTCTACTTGACGACCGGGATCGGCAACTCGCCCACGTTTCTGCTCAAGGCTGAGAAGGTCATCATCGAGCTCAATGCCTATCACTCACCGCGGATCCGCGAGATGGCCGATATCATCGTCCTGCCCCCACCTCCGAATCGTCATCCGATCCCGATCCGCGATCCGCTCGATCGGATCGGCAGGCGGTACGCCGAGGTCGATCCGGCCAAGGTCGTGGGGGTTGTTCACACGAACGAACCGGACGGAGGACGAGTCTTCAGCGCGCCCGACAAGGTCAGTCGCGGGATCGCCGGCCACGTCTCGCAGTTCTTGCTCGACGAGATGGCCGCGGGGCGAATCCCTGCCCAGTTCCTGCCGTTGCAAAGTGGCGTGGGCAGCGTATGCAACGCCGTCCTGGGCGATCTCGCCGCCAACGAGGGCTTTCCGCAATTCAAGCTTTACACCGAAGTGCTTCAGGACTCGGCGCTCGAGCTGATAGCCGCGGGCTCCGTGACCGCGGCGAGCACTTCTTCGTTGACGCTGACCAACGAGAAGCTGAAGTTCCTCTACGACGACTTCGACGAGTTCGCCGATCGAATCGTCCTGCGGCCGCAGGAAATCTCAAATAACCCCGGGATCGCCCGCCAACTGGGCGTCATCGCCACCAACACGGCGATCGAGGTCGATATCTACGGCCATGCCAATTCGACCCACTTCTACGGCACCCAGCTCATGAACGGGCTGGGCGGAAGCGGCGACTTCGAGCGCAACGCCTACCTGTCGATCCTCATGTGCCCCTCGACTGCCAAGGGAGGGAGGATCTCGACTGTCGTCCCGATGTGCTCACACGTTGACCACACCGAACACTCGATCCAGGCCATCGCCACCGAGCACGGGCTGGCCGACCTGCGTGGTCTCTCGCCGATCTCGCGAGCCAGGCGGATCATCGATCGATGCGCCCATCCGGCCTACCGGGACTACCTGCACCACTACCTGGAATCGTCCCCGATGGGGCACATCCGGCATGATCTGCGGCGGTGCTTCGAGCTCTACAACAACCTTGTCGAGCACGGCGCCATGCTGCCGGATCTGGACCTGTCCCAGTTCGAGCTCCTGGAAGCCGCGACCACCTGAGCAGTCGGCGGCAGCGCAACCTTGGCTCACGGACTCAGCACTTTCAGGTTCCGTGACACCCCCCATAGCTAATGCTAGGGGCTTCTCGGGTTACCCCGAGCTACAGGAGTCCGTTCCCGGCCAGTGTCCTGGCATCTACGCATAACCCTCTTGCGAGGGATACGATACTTTTCCCACGGCTGTCCCTCTGATAACCCCGCAGACCACGGCCGGGCCCCCGAAGGGGAGAGCCGCTGCACGGTTTGTGAGAGATCCGCACCACCAGGCTCGCGTCTCACGACGGGAAGGGCCCACACCCGAAGGGTGGGGACGGCAGTTTGTGCCTTCGGTCATGGTTGATGTTTTACGTGGGGACCTTCTCCCCACAACCGGCCAACAGCAAGTTGCCAAAGAGCTGACCGCATCGTACCAAAGACCAGTTCGATCGCAACGGACGTTCACAATTATCGACACTCGTTTAATTACGCGGGGGACCGCCTCACCCCATAGCTGAAGCCAGGGGTTTGCGGCGACGATTTGATCAAGCCGACCCGCGGTTGGAATGGGAAACGGGATATGACGGCTGCCGATGATTCGGCTTTGAGCCTGTGGTGGCGAGTGTCCATCACCGATTCCGCATTCCGCAGACCGCATTCAGTTGACCCAGATCGGCTCATCCATTAAAAGGCCGTGTTTCTTCATCTTCTTGTAGAGGGTGGTGCGGTTGATGTCCAGGACCCGAGCCGTCTCCTGGCGATTCCAGTTGAGTGCCTGGAGGGCCTGGATGATGATCCGTTTCTCGGGTTCCTCGAGGGCTTCTTTGAGAGGCCGGATTCTCATCGGCAGGTGGGGGCGAGAACTGCTCGCGGCGCCACCTCGCGACTGGCGCTGATAGTTCAGGATCGGAGCCAGTTGAGTGGAGGTGATCCGCGGGCCCGAGCAGCGGGCGACGGCCCGCTGGATCACGCCCTTGAGCTCACGCACGTTGCCGGGCCAGTCATGCCGTTGCAGGGCGTCCAGCGCGTCGCGGGTGAAACCCACGACGTCCTTGCGAAACTCTTGGGCGAAGCCGGCGCGGAAATGTTCGGCGAGCACTTCGACGTCGGCTCCCCGGTGCCGCAGCGGGGGTACTATCAGGCAGAACGTACTGATCCGGTGATAGAGTTCCGGGCGGAACCTTCCCTGCTCGACGACCGCCGGCAGATTGTCGCTGGTGGACAGGACGAATCGAACTCCGGTAAGCCCGGTCGGCCGGTAATGGCCGGAGGCCACATCAATGTCGTGGAACTGAAGTTCGCGGAGCAGTTGGAGCTGGATCTCCTGAGGCAGCGTGGCCACTTCCTGGACATGAAGCGTGCCGCCTTGTGCCTGGGCCAGCTTCTCGGACCAGACACTGAGCGCTGAAGCGGAGTGGAATGCCGGAACGTCCAGCTCTTCGTCTTCCCGCTCCGGCTCCCCCAGCTCGCTGGCCTTGAGGTTGACAAACGGGCCGCCGGCCTGGCCGCCTCCCAGGTGAAGGAGATGGGCCAGCAACGACTTACCGGTTCCGGGCTCGCCCATGATCAGAACCGACGAGCGAGTTGCCGCGAGGGTGCCGGCGAGCTCGATGATCTGATTGAGGCCGGGATCGGCGGTGACCAGGTCGATTTCCCGCGCCAACTCCACGTGGTGAGCGACAGCCTCCGGCTGGCTTGCCGGCATTTGAGCGATGGCCGCCAAGGACGACCCACCGTGCTGAGCGCCCGCGGGCATCTGGGGATTGTTCGACGGCGGGATCGTCATACCGTTGTTCGGAAAGAGCTCGACGGAGGGTGGCTGGGCTTGGGCCGTCGGAGCGGCCGGCGGCCGCGCTGCCGTCCCAGGTCCGAACGCCCCGGCAGCTCCAGCCGGCTGATCGAGGGTGTCGATGGGCGCAGTCTCGCATTGTTCCAGTGCCTGCAGCACGGCCGCTCTCAACTCGGCAGCGGGCACCGGATACTTCAGAACGGCCATCGCCCCCAGCCTCAAGGCCTCCTTGGCCCGCTCGGGATGAACCCGAGCGAACATCAGGATCACCGGGACATAGGAGAGCTTGCGCCGAACGTAGGTCAGCAGCTCCAGAGCTTCGGCGTCACCAGGATCAACACTCGCCAGGACTAGATTGATCGGGTTTCGTTCCATGAACCGAACTGCGGCCCGGTCGGTGGGAGCTTCCTCGATAATGTGCCCCAGCGACTTCAACATCGAGGTCAGCAACGAGAGTCCTTGGGGCTCGGGACACACAATCAGTATTCGGAACTTACGCATGGAATTCATTCTCTCCTCTCACGCGCTCACCTGAGAGAGCACGAGGCCGTTTCGTCGTCCGTGATAGTTGGGTCGGGTCATCGGCTTCGCATCACATGCTTAAATCGCAAACCCACAAACCAGACGAACTCCAACCGACACAGTTGAATCGCAAGGTTGCTTCCCTGGGGGTTTACAAAAAAAGACAGCATGGCGTTGCGTCGGAGTAACCCGACTGATCGCATCACGTCGTTCTGAATAAACGTGTATGTCATCGATGCAACATCGTCAAACGAGTGAACTGGGCCGCTTTGTTCCCTGGAGGGAGATTTCTACGATCGTGCAGTCTGACGGCGGAGGGTTCGCGCTGGCAAGTTCAAAAAAGAATGCCTCAGCCATAAATAACGCATGGGTCAGTCTAGGGGTTCTCTCGGGGGAACCCAAGGGCGTCTCGGAAAAGCCTAGAGGAGTCACCCGCCGGCGCCCGCTGAAAAGTTCGAACAACCTTATCGAGCACGAGGATGCGTCTCATGATATATATGCAGCAAGCGGTCCTGCGTGACGTGGGTGTAGATCTGCGTGGTAGTAAGGTTGCGGTGTCCGAGCAATTCTTGAACGCTCCGGAGATCGGCTCCCCTGTCCAGCAGGTGAGTGGCGAAACTGTGCCGCAGGGTATGTGGGCTGGCGGCGCCGGTCAGTCCGGCTCGTGCAAGATGATCCTCCAGGAGCCGTCCCACGCTCCGGGTTGTCAGCCGGGTTCCATATCGGTTCAAGAACACGGCCTGCTCGCCGGCTGACTTGGGCTGGCGAATGGGAAGATAGTGGTGGATCCATCGCATCGCCATGGGGCCAATAGGGCTAAGTCGTTCCCGCCGGCCCTTGCCGCGAACTCGAACCAGGTCCGACTCGAAGTCGATATCGTCAAGGTTCAGCCCCACCAGCTCGCTGACTCGAAGTCCCCCGCCATAGAGGGTTTCGAGCATCGCCCGGTCGCGCACCCCCAGCGCGGTGTGCACCGGAATGGCGTCCAGCAACCGGATCACGTCGTCGATCCTGAGCAGACGGGGCAATCGTTGGGGTCGTTTAGGATTACGTAAGCCGGATGTCGGATCCGTGGTGACGGTACCTTGACGCCTCAAATAGCGATAGAACGACCGCAGACTTGCCAGCCGCCGGGCAATCGTCGAGGCGGCATAGCCTTGTCCGTTCAACCAGGCCGAATAACGCCGCAACCGCGCCGGGTTGACGATTGTGGGATCACTGCCTTCCTTTTGGTTTTCCTCGAGATAGCGAGTGAATATCTCCATATCGTCGTGGTAAGAGCGTAAGGTGTGCGACGACGCCTGGCGTTCCGCCCTGAGATCGGCGAGAAACGAGCCAATGGATGTGTGCATGAGCAGCCTCCTTGCGACAGCGGAACCAGACGAGAGAACCGGTTGCTATCATTTTCTCATAGATTCGGCGTTTTCCCGGAGCCTCGCCCCTTCTGTCATCACATACTGTATCCAGGTTTTTCATGACGTCAATCTTGGCTTCATTGTTGCAGGTGTTTTTTTCTTGGTTCAAGGCAGAATTTCCGACCAACGAGTGATTCCGAAGTGCTTCCCATTCCTGGTCTAGCCCCAATGCCGTTGAATTAACCGTAAGGCAATGGCAAGCCGTTGGTTATTTCGCCCTCTCCGTTGCGGGGAGAGGGTAGGGAGAGGGGTCGCACCAGTCAGCTCGACCCTTCGGATAAGGCGATTGGTCGTGCCCAGCCCCCCTCACCCCAACCCTCTCCCGCGAGGGGAGAGGGAGCCCGAAGTTCCTGCGGCCAAGAGCGTTATTACTAATTCAACGGTACCGGGTCTAGCCCTGGGTAGACTCGAACGCAGGCAACCTCTGCCAGATCCCGGTCAGTGGCATCCATTGCCAATTCAAAAACCGGTCGGGTCTTTCCTTGAAGGGGCAATGAAGGTAAGATAATCTTGCGCCGTGGAGCAGCGGCTAGCTCGCCAGGCTCATAACCTGGAGGTCGTAGGTTCGATTCCTACCGGCGCAACTTCCTTGACTCATCCAACCCCCGCCTGACGGGGGTTTTTCATGCGCCTCGTGAACTCTTCGTGTTCTTTGCCGAAGAACCAAAGCGAGACGAGCGAATGCGGGTCCGTTGACACTTCCGCCGGACATAGGCCTCGGCGGCTCACCTAGACCTGCGACCGCTCGGCCCCAGTACTGCCTCGTCCCTTGACTTCCAGCAGGTTGCGGTCTGACGAATCGCGTGATACGTTTTCTTGATTGCGATCGCACCATGTCCCGACCAATTCACGTTCCGCGGGACTCGACGCGCATGCCTGAGACGCAGTCCCAAGACTTCGAAACCCTGACTCATCGCCTTGTCCTGCCGCGTGATGCCAATCACCATGGGACACTCTATGCGGGTACCCTGCTCGCCCTTGCCCTCGAGGCCGGCTACGCGACGGCCTTCCGTGCCGCCGGGCTGAACGCCAACCTCGTCCTGAAACGAGTCCTTGACCTCCGCTGCTACGAACCCGTTCCGGTCGGCCAGGTTGTCCAAATCCGGGGCCGGCAGATACACCGTGGCAGCGCCCAAATCGTCGTCGCACTCTGGGGAACACCATTGCCTGATCGGTTGGCTCCTTGGATGGATGGTGTGATGCAGTTTGTGCAGGTTGATGAATGTGGTCGCCCCGAACCGTTGGAAGAAGAGCCGGATGACCAGCCGATCCTCATCGAGCCACCCTGGTCGGGACTTCAGGAACGCACCCGCAAGCTGCTGCGCATTCGCCAATGAACCGGCTTGCGCCATGCGACCATGCGTCCTCAACATCACGCATTCATCGTCGCGTTGTTTACGGCGTGCAACATGTGGTGGGACACGGCGTGAGAATTTTGTTTGAAGTCGCGTATCGATTGCGTCGTCGTCGCGCAGTACCGATTGGCAGCGATGCCATGGACATGGGGCTCAACCTGGATAAACACCCCTTCGGCATGATGGGTGGCTAACAAGGCCGCATGATGCAAGGCATGGGCGCGATGAGTGGCATGGGCGGCGGTATGAGATAAGGTTCCCCTCACGAGGCGACCGGCTCTGCCTCTCCGCTGCCCGATCGTGATTCGGCAGTCGCCAGCTCGATAGCAGGTCTGGCCGCCACCTCCCTTCGCAATTCCTTTGAGAACCGCATTGTATTCCTCACGTCGCGAAGCGCTTTCCTGGCCGCGACGTACTTCGGGTCGAGCTTCAGGGCTTGCTCGAAGCACGTTGCGGCCTCGTCATAGCGCTCCTGGGCGCGGAGGACCAGGCCAAGGTTGAGGTAGGCCTCGTCCCGGCAGCCCTGAGTGCAGCGGATGGCCGCCCGATGGGCCGTCTCTGCCTCTTTCAGTCGGCCGGACTTGGCCAGGACGCCGCCGATGTAGAGATGTCCGCTGGCTTCGTCGGGCATCTTGTCGATCGCTCGCCGATACCAGGCGACCGCAGCCATGTACTCGCCCCTGGCCCTGTGCAGATGGCCCATCTCGGCAAGGGGAATCCAGAGCTTGTCGGGAGGGCACTTCGCGATCGCCTGCTCGAGGGCATGTTCCGCCTCGGAGTGGCGGGCCAGATCGACCAAGGCCTCCCCCAGAATCTTCCAGGCCGGCCCGCAGTCGGGATACTCGCGAAGGAATTCGCGCGCCCGGGCGACGGTCAAGGCCGGCAGATCGGCCTTGTGCGCCGCACGCAGACGGCTCCAGCGTGCCTTGACCATTTCATTCTCATTCATCGAGATCCACTCCTCTTTAGACTTGGCCAGCGGGAAGGGACGCGATCACATTCGCCGCGAGCCTCCAAGAGGAATGATCTGCGGAACCGGTGCTCCAGTTGCACAAAAATCTGCAGAACTAACATAACGCAAGTTTCAGCAATGACTTTTGTCGAGAGAAAAATGAGAGCGGTTTTCAATCGCCTGGATGCCGAACCTGGCGCAACGCAGCGGCACTTGAAGAACCCCTCTGTGTCCCCCCTTCGCAAGGGGGGAAAAAAGACCAGACGCCGCCGACTTTCCCCCCTTGCGGAGGGGGGGTGAGAGCCGCGGCGCATGCAATGTGTCTGAAAACCGCTCTAGGGTGGGTCGAGCACGGCGAGGTCCTGCCGACTTGATCATTAACGGCAGCCGCCTGGCGCCTAGTTCATCATGGTCAGTCCGTTAGCCATTTCTTTGGGCTCGGGCTTGCGAGTCATGGGAAGCTCGATGGTGAAGGCGGATCCCTGGCCGGGTTGCGAGGAAACGGAGATCGTTCCGCCGTGCTCGGCGATGATCTTGCGGGAGACAGGCAGTCCCAGACCGGTCCCGCGTGAGCCCTTGGAGGAGGCGAAGAATTGAAAGATCGAGCCGATGTCGGATTCATCAATGCCGACGCCGTTGTCGGTGATGCGGATCCGGGCGGCCGACTTTTGGGCGTCCCACTCATTGACGATGCTGACGCGGGCGTCCTGGGCGCCCTCGCAGGCATCAATCGCGTTGGTGACGATGTTGAGCACGGCGCGGTGGATGCCTTCAGGGTCGATCATCACCCTCGGCATGGTATTGCACAGCTTGCACGTAAGCTGAACACCGAGTTCCTCGGCTCGCGACTGCATCAGCTCGACCACGTCGCCGACGGTCTCGTTCAGGTCGGTGGGCTCCAGCGCGGGCTCGCGATCCTTGGAGAAGGAGAGCATGTCCATGACCATGTTATAGATCTTGGTCTGGTTCTTCTCGACGATCGTCCAGCCCCGGCGAACGATGCTCTCGTCCTTCTCGTTGAGCCCCAGGTCGATGAGATAGCTTCCTCCCCGAATGCCCTGGAGGATGTTCTTGATGTGATGGGACAGGGTGGCGATGGTCTGGCCGACGGCGGCCAGCCGCTCGGCCTGGATCTTGGCGTTGTAAAAGGTCGTGTTCTCGATGGCCAGCCCGGCCTGGTGGCCAATCGCGGCCATGAGCGTGAGCTGGTCCTGCGAGAACTTGCCGCGAGCAGCGTCCTTGCCGCCCATGACAATGGCCAGGCCGCCTTCGGAGCGGATATCGGCGTAGAGGACCCCCAGGGTGGTGTGCCGCCCCTGGATCGGTACGCAGATCGCCTCGCGGATGTGGTAATCGACGATCGACTGCGCGGGACTGAATCGCTTGTCCGCCGGCGCGTCGGTGGTGATCACCCCCTGCCCTTGCTCGAGCACGTAATCGACGATCGTCCGGGAGATCGTCATCCGTTCGTCGGAATCAACGGGTTCGCTCCAGCGGACGGCCTTGGGAACCAGCGCGCCGCTCTCGTCCTCGAGCAGGATCGCGCCGCGGTTGGCTCCGATCGATTCGAAGACCAGCTCCAAAATCTGGGGCAAGAGCGAGTCGATGTCGAGAATATGGCTGATCGCCTGGGTCGTCCGGTACATGACCGAGAGGCTAGCCAGACGCTCGCGCAGCCATCCCTCCGCGACTTCCGGCTGGCGCAAGACCCGCGAGCCCTCGCCGGAAGGAATGCTCTTGAGAATGGCGGAGCGGTCATCGGGATTGCTCCGGGTCATCAGGTCAACCCGCGCGGTCAGGTCGCGCCTGGGGCTCGAGCCTCCCTCGTTATAGAGCATCACCGTCTGGCCAAGCTGGAGTCGATCGCCCGAGTGCAAGAGCCCCTGGTCGGTGAGCCGGCCGTTGACGTAGGTTCCATTGGCCGAGCCAAGATCGACGATCCGATACGCCTCGTCCTCCTGCCGGAGCTCGGCATGCCGGCGCGAGACCTCGGTATCGTGGAGCCGGATCGCGTTCGAGTTCTCCCGTCCCAAGGCCACGGGACTCGACTTGAACTCGAAACGCTTGCCCTGGTCGGCCCCTTGGATGACGAACAAGGAGGCCACGAGGTTGTCTCTCCTTGGCGCAACGGCGCTATTCCCGAGATGCATAACCTGCTGGATTTAAATTAACGGATGCAATGCCCGAGCGTCAACCGGCAGCGGGCTGATGCCAGCAGCGGAGCGCAAAGCCCGGAATCGAACTTTCCTTCATTCCGGCTTTGCGCTGGTCCTGAGCGCACCCATGGTGGTCGCCGGCCGCAGGCTCTCCTCCAAGCTCATGGCCGGCGGTGTCCATGGCGTTTGCTATGCAAAACCGGCACGCGGATTTTCACGTGATAGTTTCCACCCGCGCGGCCGCTCGCCGAACTGACAAGGTTCCCATAATACCCTTGAAGAGGATTGCCCGCGTTGTCGTGAATACCGAGGTTGGCCCCACCCGCCCCGCCAACCGGATTTGTGCCTGTGATTCGCAGCCCTCGAACCATGGACCAGGCGCGACCATTACGAGGGATTGTAAATCTCACGCCCACGACGTCGGTTGGCAGGTTGCCGGCGGCAACGACAGTGGCAGAAATGGGAGAGAAACCCAACCGGCGCGGGCCTGCAAAGGCATAATTGGACGCATTGGACAGGCTGGTGAAGTTCATGCCGCTGAGGTCATCGCGAAAAGTAGATCGTTACCTGGCCTGCACCGGAGTTGGAAATCCCCACAATCTTCGGTGCCACCGTGTCGATGACCACGCGGCCGTTGTTGGCCAGCGGTTGCACGGGGCCGGGGTAGCCGCTAGGCGGTGTCGCGACGGCGGTCACCGTATAGATCCCTCAGCCAGGAGCCCAGTCGCCAGGGTCCACTGGCCGGTTTCCGACGCAATCGCGTAACCGAGCGGCTCGTTCACGTCGAGGCTCGATGGCTTGGCGAACAGTTCGACAGTGGAGAACGGCGGAGCGGTCCCGCTGAAGGTCGGCCGGTTCGTGTTCGTGTAGCCGTTCGCGGCATTCGGGCCATTGCCCGGGATCGCGGAGAGCATGCCGCTGAAATTGAAACTGTTCCCAGAGTTTACGACATTGGCCGGTAACTTCTCAAAAACACCAGGGGCCCATGAATTTCGGTGCGGACCTCTGCTACTGATCTGCGGTTTGAACCAGCTCCAGAGCGGTCTCCCATTCTTGCCGAGCCAGGGCGCACAGGGCGAGCAAGCGGAGGGAATCGGCGCCGGGCAGGAGCTCGTGACAGCGCAGAGCGTGGCCCAGGGCGATGTCCGGCTGGCCGACCTCAAGTTGGAGAATGCAACTGCGACGGTGATCTTGGTGGGCCGAGCACGCGGCGCGAAGCAGTCTCAAGTCGCATCGGCAGCGGCGGCACAAGTCGGACCACTCCTGAAGAGCGCGGCAGGTCGGGCAACGAACCTGATCGAGTGAGACAACGTCCATGAGCGTTCCCTCCCTGATCGCTCGCCACTGGCCTTTCGCTCTGACCGCTGGCGAGTGGCCACTCAATCAATCACTTGTCTTCCAGGTAGAAGATGATGTCCTCGATCTCGCGACTGATGCCCTCGATTTCGTCTTCCGATCTTCGTTCGATCGCCGAGCGAAGGCTGTTGAGCAGGGCGCGCAGCTCCGACGCGTCTGCGTCATTGGCGCCGGGGATGATGTGTTCTGCCTTGGCCGCAAGTTTGTTGGCGGAGTCGACGACGGCTCGCAGGGAGGGCGCCATGGTGGCTGTCTGATCGTCCGCTTCGTGGATGTGTCTGGCGCTCGGGCCTGTCAGGGACAGCATTGGCGTTTCGAGGCCGAGGTCCTCGCCTGCTTGGTCTTCGACCGTCTCGAAAGCCGCTTGCAGGCGATCGACCGCGTCGCTGCGCTGGCGGACCCGAAACCGCTCGGTGGCATTGTCGATGGTCACTCGCTTGACCAGTCCCGTGGCTCGCTCGGTCGCGGTGACGTTGAGGATGCCGCTCAAGTCGAGGTCGAGGCGGACGAGAATCTGGTTGCCGGCCGGAACGCCGGCCAGTCCCTCGACGAGGAACTCGCCCACCAGGGTATTGAACCGGATGTCCTCGTTCTCTCCTTGGTAGACGCGAATCTCGGCCGAGTTCTGGCCGTCCCAAACGGTCGAATAGATCTCGGTGCGGCTGGCTGGAAGCGGCGTGTTGCGATCGATGATGGGAGAGAAATGATGGGACGACATGAACCCGTGCAGATCCCCGAGCGCCTTGATTCCCAAGGTATGCGGCGTGATGTCGACCAGGATCGGGCCGACATCGACTCCGTCGATCAGGCCCCCCTGCACGGCCGCACCCATGGCCACGGCCAGGTCGGGTTCAATCTCCGAGTGCACGGGCCGGCCCAGCCGCTCTTCCAGAAGCTGGTGGATCAGCGGGGTGCGTGTCGCCCCTCCGACCAGAACAACCTTGTCGATCTCGGTGGCTTGCAGTTTAGCGTCGGTCAAGGCTGCGTCGAGACAGCCCAGAGTCTTGATCAGGAGCGAGTGAATCAGGTTCTCGTACTCGGCTCGGGCGATTTCCATGCTCAGGTGCAGGGGCATGTTATCCTTGCTGGCGATGAATTCTTCCTCGATCGACGCGACCGCCTCGAACGAGAGTCGTTTCTTGGCTTCCTCCACGGCGTGGAGCAATCGCGACCTGGCGTGCGGCGACTGGCGGAGATCGATCGCGTGCTTTTTGCTGAATGAATCGCAGACATGATCGAGCAGGAGCTGATCGAAGTCGTCGCCGCCGAGCTGGGTATCGCCGTGGCTGGAGAGGATCTCCACGACGCCCTGCTCGACCTGTGCCACGGAGACGTCGAAGGTCCCGCCTCCCAGGTCATAGACGAGAAGTCGTTCCCGGTCCCGAGGATGAGGGTCGTACGTCAAGACGGCTGCCGTCGGTTCGTTGATGATGCGAACGACGTCCAACCCGGCAAGCTCACCCGCCTGGCGAGTGGCCTGGCGCTGGCCGTCGTTGAAGAAGGCGGGTACGGTGATCACGGCCCGGGAGACCGGATGCCCCAGCGCCTTTTCGGCTCGATTCTTGAGCGTCCGCAGGATGATCGCCGAGATTTCCTGGGGGCTGTATTTCTGGTCGCCCAGCGTGACCGTGGTCTCCTGCCCCATCTTTCGCTTGATCGACCGGATGGTCCGTTCCGGCGCCAGCGCATACTGGTTGCGGGCCGGCTTTCCGACCAGCAGACGGCCCTCGGTGTCAAGCCCTACGACCGAGGGGAGGATCGGATCGCCGTCCTCCTCGAGGACGACGGGCCGACCGTCGCGAATGATCGCGACCTCGCTGTTGGTGGTTCCCAGGTCGATGCCGATGATGGTTTCCATGGGCTTTCTCCTTCACTCCGTTTCGAGCCAGGCTGTCCGGGATCCGTTGTCTCCCGATGGTTCGTGGGCAGTGGCGTGCGGCAGGGAGGGGTCCGCTTCGCCATCAGGTTCCTCGTGAACCTCGTTTCTCTGGCCGCGAACCGCCCGGACCTCGGCCAGGCGAAGGA
>JBAUOX010000290.1:0-4238 GCA_049579985.1 Isosphaeraceae bacterium
ACCACACCGATGTTCGCGCTGTTTCCCTTGTCACCGCTGCGCGCGTGCGCAAGATCGCCCAGCCTGACCATTCGCTGTTGCTCTGCCACTGTGATTCAACCCCCCTTTTTTATCAAGGATTTGCTCACGGTTGGATCGAACTCGCGCTCCATTCCGCGGCGGTGCGAACCTTGACGGCGGCTTCGATCATCGACCTGGGAACCAGCGTCGGCCAGTACCCGAATGCCGGACGCGGCGAGGGGCGGCCGGACGCGTAGCCGGCGATCCCGGGAGGGCCAGCGGTGACCAGCGGTGCGAACTCGCGACAAAACCGCTCGACGGATGGGCGGTTCACATCACGAACCGTGACGCGCAGGATCACCTCCCACGGGCTTTCGCCGGGCGGGCGGACGCCCGGAACCACGTCGCCGGCGCCGAAGCATTCCACGAGCGAGTCTGCGAACGCGAACCCAGCCCGGCGCACGCGCTCCAGCAGCATCGCCCCGGCCGCTCGGGCCTTTTTCTCGGCATCACGGCCGACCACGGCCAGCATGCCGCTGGCGGTCCAGCCGTCGCGGTAGACGATGGCAAGCTTGAGGCTGTCCGAGGGCGGTCTGCCGGTCGCATTCCGGACGGCAACCCGGTCCGGCCCGTTCTCGGTTAACCGCAGAGTGGTGAAATCCACATCGACATCGGGCGTGCGATACTGCGCCGGGTCGTCGATCTCGTAGAGCAGTTGCTCGGTGACTGTCCCCACGCTGACGAGTCCCCCGGTTCCTGCGGGCTTGGTGATCACCGCCGAGCCGTCGGCGGCGACCTCGGCGATGGGATAGCCGATGCCTGCAAGGTCGGGAAGCTGGTCCCACTCGTGCCATAAGCCGCCGGTGACCTGTGCGCCGCATTCAATCAGGTGCCCAGCCGCGGTGGCGCCGGCCAGACGGTCCCAGTCGTCCCACGCCCAGCCGTGATGGGCCGCCGCGGGGCCGAGTGTCAGCGAGGCGTCAGCCACTCGGCCGGTCAAGACGATCCGGGCGCCGGAGCCGAGCGCATCGGCGATCGGCCGCGCCCCGAGGTAGACGTTCGCGCTCTGAAGCCGATCCGCAACCTTCGACAGCGGCTCGCCCGTCTCGAGATGATCGAGCGCAACGCCCGATTGCAGCCACTCAGGAATCTCCTTCAGCACATCGTCGCCGGTGACGATGCCGATCTCGAGCCCGCCCAGCCCGGCTCGATCGAGGAGCTTGCCGCACTCGACGGCGCACGACCGCGGGTTGAGCCCCCCGGCGTTGGTGACGATCCGCAACGTCTCCTGCCGGTGAAGGATGGGAACCAACCTGTCCAGCGTATCGGGAAAGTCGGTGACGAAGCCCGCCGCCCTATCTTTGGCCCGCTGGTGGCTCAGGATCGCCAGGGTCAGCTCGGCGAGGTACTCGAGCGTCAGCACGTCGAGCTTGCCGTCCCGGGCCAGCAGGTAGGGAGCGTCCAGGTTATCGCCCCAGAACCCCGCACCGTTGCCGATCGCGATCGGAGGGTTCGCGCCCGCCGGCATGACTGGCTCCGGAGAGAAAGACGAGTGTGTCCGCTAGTGTGCCTCGTGCACGAGAGACTTTACGGGAAGTAAGACAAGTAGTTCTGCAACAGGTTTTCGACAAAGATCTTCAGGCGCCGCCCGGATGTTGCTTCGTTCCAGTCCAGCCATTCGGGAAAATTGTAGCTCAGCGGTCCGTTTGTCGGCATGTTGGGTGGCCACGGATATTCCGGATTGGGGCCACTGTTTCCTCCTGCGGGGGCGAGATCCTGAAGCCGCTGGGCCAAATCGAAGATGGAGGCCTTTTGAAGGTCGAATCTTTGCCGGTCTACATAGCCGAACATCTGATAAAATCCGGGCGGGGGTCCAGATCGAGAAGAAACCGTACGAGGACGAAATGATTTAGACCAGGAGAGTGGCCATGCCTCCAGAAATAAACCTTGGCCAGCTTCTCGGTGCACATCTGAAGATAATGAAGACGATGACAGTTGTTTTTCCGGCTGAGATAATCATAGATTTCATAATCGGATCGAGCCTGGTCGAGAAAGAGCTGCTGTGGAGTATTGAGCGGCACGCCTAGCCCCTCGCATAGATCTGATTATCTTTCAGTTGCCAGCCCACGTGCGAGAGAAGATCGGGGTCACCTTGAATTCGCTCCCACTGGTCTCGAGTGACATCGGCGACGAACACGCGGAAAGGGACCTCCGCGATGTCGGGAGTGAAGTCGAGGGGTTCAATCACATCATTGTCCGGAGGACGAAGGAATCGGTTGACTTCCAGCAGCCGGATTTCATTATTCGGAGCACCTGTCGGAAGGTACACAACCCGCTCGATTGCCGCGTCCGTTTCCATGTGCCGCTGTGCAAGCCAGCGAGCGAACGGACCTGGCCCCTCCTCGGGGTCTGGCCTTGCCGGACGGGCCGGGTCGCGACGGCGGTTGTACGCCGTGTTGATCACGTTCTCCAGTGTGGCCGGGTCGAGTTCGGCGAGCGCCTGGATAAGCTCTTCGGGATTCGGCATAAACTGGTCTCCGTCATCCTGGAATCGATCGGAACCCTACTCGAAGAAAGGGGAATGGGTGCGTTTCAATCGGGCGTCAGCCCAGACCCGGCGATTGAACGATGCTCCGACACGTGCCCCGCTAAGATCATCATGGGAAAACGACCTTGAACCGGTCAAGTGCGAGAACGTCCTTCAATCTCAGCCATTCAGACCTGAAACACTCCCGTCGCGATGGGAGTCACGTCGCGGCAGCGCGTGGCGAGATCGAACGCCTGGATCAAGACCTCGCGGGTCCGCGCCGGCTCGACGATCGCGTCGATCCAGAGCCGGGCAGCGGCGTGGCGGATGTCGGTCTCGCGGTCGTACCGCTGTCGCAGCTCGTCGGTGAGTCGGTCGAGCTCGGCCTGGTCGATTGCTTTTCCCTGTCGTTTCAAGGTTGCCACGTTCACGTCGAGCATGGTCCGGGCCGCTTGCTGGGCGCCCATCACGGCGTAGCGAGCCCCCGGCCACGCGAACAGGAATCGGGGGTCGAAGGCCTTGCCGCCGAGGGCATAATGTCCCGCGCCAAAGGAGTGTCCCACGATGAGAGTCACCTTGGGCACGGTGCTGTTGCTGACGGCGCTCACAAGCTTGGCACCGCGGCGGATGATGCCGCTGCGCTCGGCGTCGCGGCCGACATCAAAGCCGTTGACATCCTGAATGAAGAGGATGGGCACACGGCTCTGGTTGCACTCGAGCACGAACCGCGCGGCCTTGTCCGCGCTGTCGGCATAGATCACGCCGCCGAACTGGAACGGGCCGCCGTCGGCGCGGAACCGCAGCCGCTGGCTGGCGACCACGCCCAGCGGCATTCCCCCCAGATGGCCGAACCCGCAGACGATCGTCCTGCCGTACTCGGAGCGAAACTCATCAAAAGGGCCGCCGTCGAGCACGCAGGCCAACAGATCGCGAACGTCGTACTGGGCCGAGGTCTCCGTGCGAACGACACGGTAAAGATCCTCCTCGGGTCGGGGCGGCGGCGTGATTGCGGTGGCATCCACTCGAGGCGCGGGGTCGGCCGGCAGCATCGCGACCAGGCGGCACAGGCGGGCCAGGCAGGAGTCGTCATCGGGCTCGCGATAGTCGATCGTGCCGCTGTAGGCAGCGTGCACATGAGCGCCGCCCAGCGCGTCGTGGGAGATGTTCTGGCCGATGGCCGCTTTGACCAGGGACGGCCCCGCGAGGTAGAGGCCAGAGCCCTCGGTCATCAGCACGGTATCGCAGAGCACAGGCAGGTAGGCACCACCGGCAACGCAGTTGCCCATGATCGCGGCATACTGGGGGATTCCCTGCGCCGAGAGGACGGCGTTGTTGCGAAAGATCCGGCCGAAATCGTCGTCATCAGGAAAGACTTCGTCCTGCATCGGCAGGAAGACGCCCGACGAGTCGACGAGGTACACCAGCGGCAAGCGATTGGTCGCGGCGATTGCCTGCGCCCGCAGGATCTTCTTGATGGTCAGCGGAAAACAGGCCCCGGCCTTCACGGTCGCATCGTTGGCAACCACCATGACGCGTCTGCCGTGGACCGAGCCGATCACGGTCAGCACTCCCGCGGCTGGCGCCCCGCCCCACTCCGCGTACATCGCGTAACCGGCCCAGAGACCAAGCTCGAGCACAGGCGCGTCCTGGTCGAGCAAGATTGCGATCCGCTCGCGCGCCGTCTTTCGCCCCTTCTCATGCTGGCGCGCAA
>JBAUOX010000291.1:0-14800 GCA_049579985.1 Isosphaeraceae bacterium
AGGAGGCACCCGTTTCCGGTCGAGCTTCATCCATCTGGAATCGGCTTCGAACGCTCCCTCCTCGGCTGCTAGCCCTGGCCATTGGAATGGGAATCCTGGGGTGGGCTTACTGGCCGAATTTGCAAGAACTTTTCGCGGTCTGGACCGAAGAGCCGAACTACTCTCACGGCTTGCTTGTGCTCCCGATTGCCCTGGCGATCTTCTGGCAGCGGTTGAAAGATACACGTATCGACTGGTATGCAAGCCGGGTCCTCTGGTGGAGCTGGATTCCGCTGGCCGCGATTCTGGCGGCGAGGATGTTCGCCTATGAGCGCAACAGCCAATGGCTCGAAACCGCCACCTTGGTGCCGGCAGTTGCCTGCCTGATTCTGGCCATGGGAGGATGGTCGTTGTGGCAGCGAGGCTGGCCCGCCGTGGTTTTCCTCGTGTTCATGCTGCCCCTGCCCCAGGCGGCGAATCACATGATCGCGCTGCCTCTCCAGCGAATCGCTACCCTGGGCAGTGTTTTCGTGTTGCAGTTAACAGGGTTGTGGGCGATCGCCGAGGGGAACGTGATCACTCTTCGTGATCATTCGTATGGCTTGAAGACTCTGGAGGTGGCCCAAGCTTGCAATGGTCTGTCGATGCTCATGACCTTGGCCGCCACGGTTACCGCAACCATCATGTTGATTCCCCTGGCAAACTGGAAGCGGATCGTGGTACTGGCAAGTGCCATACCGATCGCCCTGGTAAGCAATATCGTGCGGATCGTCGGAACGGGCTGGTGCTATTACTTCATCGACGGGGAGAGAGCCAAGAAACTTGCCCATGACTGGACAGGCTATCTGATGATGCCGCTCGCCTTGATCCTGGTCGGTCTTGAGTTGCTAGTTCTGTCATGGTTGGTCGACGATAGCCAATCCTCAGACGAGCGCATCGACCGACCTATTTTCCCTGGTCTTCCCCAGAAGACCAACGACAAGATCAAGCCCAGAACGCCATGTGATGACGTCTAAGGCTAAGAATCTTACCATCGAGCCCGTTTGGGTCTGGGGACTGCCGTGTGCGCCCATGAGCCTGGCCAAGACGGTCGAGACCGTCTCGGCTCTGATCGACAGAGGCCTGCCCACCTTCTTCATCACGGCCAACACCCATTATGCGATGTTGACGGAGGAGCATCCCGACCTTCAGCAGGTGAACGCCCGCGCAGCATTCGTGGTTGCCGACGGTGCTCCTCTGGTCTGGGCCGCTCGGCGCCGACCTGTACGTTTGCCGGAGCGAGTAGCCGGATCGGACTTGATCTACGCACTCAGTGACCTGGCCGCTCGCAAGAGTTACCGATTGTTCTTCGCAGGAGGGTCTCCCGGTGTGGCCGAAGAGGCGGCGCACCGGCTTACCGCGCGTCATCCCGGGCTCCAGGTGGTTGGCTTGGCAGCTCCTTCCTTCCGTGAATTCTCCGCCGAGGACTATGACAAGCTGAAAGCTCAGATCAGCACGGCTCAGCCGCACATTCTGATCGTGGCGGCCACGATGCCTCACGGGGAGCGGTGGCTGTCGGCCCACTTCGAGGATCTCGGGGTTCCAGTGGGGGTGAATCTGGGGGCAGCCATTGACTTCGCAGCGGGCCGATTCAATCGGGCTCCACGGTGGATGCAGAAGTCGGGCCTGGAGTGGGCATTTCGCTTGCTGCTGGAACCGCGAAGGTTGTTTTCTCGCTATGCTCGCAATGCTCGTTTCCTCTTCGGTCGGGTCCTCCACGAGCTGCGTCAGCATTCGACCGGACCTGAAGTGCTGCAACCGACGACGCCCGCGAACCTGTCCGACTCCCAGAGGCGACCGCGATGATCATCTCCCAGACTCCGTACCGCGTCAGTTTCGCAGGCGGTGGAACCGACTTGCCAGCCTTCTACCGAAGGGAGTACGGGGCCGTCCTGAGCACCACGATCGACCAGCACATGTACGTGACGATCCACCGGCGGTTTGAGCCGACGATCCGGGTCAGCTATTCCCGGACTGAAACGTCCAGCACGCTCGAAGGAGTCCAACACGAGCTCGTCCGCGAGGCAATGCGCCAAGCAGAAATTGACGAACCGCTGGAAATCACGACCATTGGCGACGTGCCGGCCGGCACCGGGATGGGCTCGAGCAGCAGTTTGACAGTCGGTTTGCTCAATGCCTTGTACGCCTACCGGCATCGGGTCGTCAGCCCTCGGCTCCTGGCCGAACAAGCCTGTCGCATCGAGATCGACGTTCTCAACAGGCCGATCGGCCGCCAGGACCAGTACGCAGCGGCTTTTGGTGGAATCAACTACATCCGCTTCAACAGCGATGACACCGTGGACATCGAGCCACTCCCCTGTCGGGCCGAAACCCTGACCGAACTGGAACAGCGCAGCTTGCTGCTTTTCACCGGCCAGACGCGTGACGCCAACAGGATCCTGGAGCGGCAATCAAGCGGAACAGCCGACCGCATGGAAGTACTCCGCCAGATGCGCGACCTGTCTGCGAAAATGCGGCTGACGTTAACCGGCGAAGGGGACCTCGACCAGTTCGCATCGCTGCTCCACGAGGGATGGGAGCTGAAGCGGTCGCTAGGCTTCGGGATCAGCAACGATCAGGTCGACGAGTGGTATGAGGCAGCCCGGAAAGCGGGCGCCACCGGCGGCAAACTGCTCGGCGCCGGCGGCGGAGGCTTCTTACTCTTGATCGCCCCTCCGTGGCGGCACCGGGCAATCCGCGAGGCTTTGAATCGCCCTCGAGAGCTTCCATTCCATATCGCTCGACATGGCAGCCGGAATATCTTCATCCACAATTAAAGACAAGTTTCGACCAAGAAACCGCACCATGGCCAATATTCCGGGACGTGTGAAGGCACTGCTGCTGGCGGGGGGGCTGGGAACCCGGTTACGTCCCTTGACAGACACCGTGCCCAAGTGCCTGGTCCCGGTCCTTGACCGCCCCCTCCTGGACTTCTGGGTTGATCGCCTGGCGGAAGCGGGGATCGATGAGGCCCGGGTCAACACGCATGCCCTGGCTGACCAGGTTCGAGCTTATATCGCGGGGGTTAATTCCGAAGGACGAGTTCACCTGGTCGAGTCGCACGAGCCAGTGCTTCTGGGCTCAGCCGGCACAATCCACGCCAATGCCGACCTTGCCGACCTTGCCGACCAGATCGTGATCATCTATGCCGATAATCTCAGCGACATCGATCTGCGTCCTCTGCTTGACTTCCATCGCTTCCACAAAGACCCGTTTACCATGGTTCTGTTCCGCGCGCCCAATCCCCGGGCCTGCGGAATCGCCCGACTCGATGCCGTGGGACGGATCGTCTCATTCATCGAGAAGCCCGATCAACCCGCCACCGACCTGGCAAATGCGGGCCTGTACGTGATCGAAGCCAGCGCCTATCGCGAGATCGCCGCACTCAGGGCATTCGACCTGGGATTCGACGTGCTGCCCCGATTCGTGGGGCGAATGCGCGGATGGGTCTGGGGTGGTTATCACCTGGATGTCGGCTCTCACGCGGCGCTCGAGCAAGCCCGAAGGGACGCGGTTCGAATCCTTTCGGCTCGTCGCGATCCCCGGACGCCGCAACTTCGCCCGGCGGTTTTTCTTGACCGTGACGGCACTCTTATCGAACACGTCCATTACCTCTCCGACCCGGCCCATGTCCGGGTCTTACCTGGCGCCGCCGAGGCACTCACGCGACTCCGCCGTGCCGGTTTCGTCTGTGTGTTGGTGACCAACCAGTCTGCGATTGGCCGGGGCATGATCACCGAGGCTCGGCTGCACGAGATCCACGTCGAGATGAATCGGCAACTGGCCGAGCGAGGCACTGCCCTTGACGCCATCTACTTTTGCCCGGATGCTCCTGCCGGAGATGACCGAACCGTGATCGAAAACTCCAAACGAAAACCCGGTCCTGGCATGTTGCTTCAGGCGGCGACCGAGATCGGTCTGGAGCTGGCAGATTCATGGATGGTCGGCGATCTGATAAGCGACGTTCTCGCGGGTCTTAATGCCGGATGCAGAAGTATTCTGGTCGCGTCGGGGCAGACCCCACTTTCCGGACTCGAGGCTCACTCTTCAACCGGCAGCTGCTTGACGGCGTCGAACTTCGCGGCCGCAGTCGAAATGATTCTGGACCTGCAAGGAACTCATCGATGAAAATTCTCCTGACCGGGGGAGCCGGATACGTCGGAAGTGCTTGCCTCCGCTGGCTGCTCGATCACGGTCATGATCCGATCGCTTACGACAATCTTGTCGAGGGGAACGCGGCGGCCGTGCCCGACGCTTCCAATCGTCTGATCGTGGGTGACATTGCCGAGAGCGATCGTCTTGCCCAGGTGCTGCGGGAGCATCGCATCGAAGCGGTGATGCACTTCGCAGCGCTCGCATCGGTCCCTGACTCGATCGCGGATCCGGAGTCGTACTACCGCGCGAACGTCCTGGGAACCAAGAGCGTGCTGGACGCGATGAGAACGGCCGGTGTGCGCAAAATCCTCTTCAGCAGCACTGCCGCGACCTATGGATTCCACTCCGAGATGCCCCTGCGAGAAGATTCGCCCCAGCTTCCCGAGACGCCATACGGCACGACCAAGCTGGCAGCGGAGCGGCTGATCAAGGACTACACCCGAGCCTATGGCCTGGGCTATACCCTGCTGAGGTACTTCAACGCCTCCGGTGCTGACTTCGACGGCGAGCATGGCGAAGATCGCCGCCACGAGAGCCACTTGATCCCCCTGATCTTCCAGGTTGCCTTGGGCCGTCGCGAGAAGCTTCTCATCTTCGGAGGTGATTACCCCACCAGTGACGGAACCTGCGTGCGCGACTACGTTCACACCGAGGATCTCGCCCAGGCGCACCGGCTAGCCGTCGAATTCGTGGAGCCGGGCATGGGCAGGACCTACAATATGGGCTCTGGAACTGGCGTGACGGTTCTCGAAGTCCTCCGCGCCTGCGAGGAAGCCGTCGGCCGCCCGATCCGCCATGAAATCGTAGGCCGTCGATCGGGCGACCCGGGAGTACTGATCGCAACGCCGGAAAAGATCGTCCGGGAGCTGGGCTGGTCGCCCCGCTATAGTGATATCCGGGAGATCGTTCTTGCCGCCTGGAAATGGCACCAGCGGCATCCCCGTGGATACCGCCAGGATGGCACCTGATGGCTGGTGCACTCGCGCCGGCGGCGGGCCATTTCTCGTTTGTGCCTGACAATTCTCAGAGAGAAGTTACATATGTCTCTTGCTTACTTGCTCAACTGGTATCCGCAACCAAGTATGACAGCCCTGCGCCGGGAGATGACGGCGCTGGAGGAGATGGGCATGCCATTTCACCGGTTTTCACTGCGGCGGTACGAAGGAGATCTGGTCGATGAGAACGACCGAGCTGAGCGAGAGCGGACTCGATCGGTGCTTGACGTCGGCGTGAGCGGGTTTCTAGGGGCGGTGTTTCGAGTGGCCCTGCGACGGCCACGGGCTTTCGCGCGGGCGCTCAAGCTCGCCGTCAAGGTAGGGCGAATTGACGAGCGGGGTCTGGTGCGAACACTGGTCTATTTTGCTGAGTCCTGTGTTCTCCTGGAGTGGACGACCGACCTCGGAATCGATCACATACACACCCACTACGGGACCAATTCCGCGACCGCCGCCATGCTTTGCCGAGTCTTGGGCGGGCCGAGCTATAGCTTCACCATGCACGGTCCGGAGGAGTTTGACGCTCCCCGAGCCAACTGCCTGTGCGAGAAGATCCGGCACGCCAAGTTCGTGGTCGCAATCAGCGAGTTCACGCGGAGCCAACTCTATCGCTGGGCAGATTACCACGACTGGGACAAGATTCAAGTTGTCCATGTCGGCGTCAGCCCGATGTTCCTGGATCGCGGCCCGGTACCCGTCCCGCTAACCCCGCGCCTGGTGAACATCGGCCGGATCGTGGAGCAAAAAGGGCAGGCAATTCTGATCCAAGCCGCAGCCCGGTTGCGCGATCGCGGGCTCGACTTTGAGCTGGCCATCGTTGGCGATGGCTCGATGCGCCGGGAGATTGAGCGGTTGATCGAGCAACTTTGCTTGCAAGATCGGGTACGGATCACCGGATACCTCAGCAACCAGGGGGTTCTTGAAGAACTCGTGGCTGCCCGGGTGTTGGTCTTGCCCAGCTTCGCCGAAGGGTTACCCGCGGTGTTCTTCGAAGCGCTGGCCTTGGGCCGGCCCGTGATTAGCACATACATCGCGGCCCATCCCGAACTTATCGAACCAGGAGTCAACGGCTGGCTCGTTCCTGCCGGTGCTGTCGAACCTTTGGTCGATGCCATGGCTGAAGCTTTGACCTCGGACGTGGCCGTGCTGGAGAAGATGGGACGTGCCGGCGCGACACGAGTGGCAGAGCAGCACAACGTATATACCGAGGTTCAAAAGCTCATCGACTTGTTCTTCCCGGGAAGCTCGGGCCAGGTTCAGCAGAGTCCCAGCCCAAGGGCGTCTGCCCCGCGGCGAGACGTCATGGTGGTCTCCAGAGGACGCTGCATCAAGAGCGTGTCACGCCACTACGCTTTCGGCGCCTTCGCATAAAGCTGTTGATAAAATGTCGCCAGGTCATCCCAGGCTGCCGACTCATTCCAGCCCAGGGTATCGGCGTCGGGAATGTCGGTGTTGATTCGAACCCTCGGCTCGGGAAAATCACTCTGTTGCTTCAGCTCCACCAGGCAGGGTAAGTTCAGCCGCGGCCGCATCTCCTGGGCCATCCGGAGAGTGAATGCCCCCTGGCTCTCGATGTATCCACTCGGATTGATCCTGGTGAATCCGGGGGTTGCCTGCAGACTTTGAGCGAACCGGGAATAAGCCTTCGCCAGCAGTGAGACATGAATGTTGTCCCGGACGTAGGCAGGGCTGGAGCATGACGGGATTCCTCCGGCCATCCAGGTCTTCATCAGGTAAGCGGTAAAGCGAGGTTCTTCATAAGGGCCAAAGGGATTGGGAATCACGAACTTGCCGAGACTCAGGTCAGCCTGGGCACAATAGTAGCGAAACACCCGCGCGGTCAGCGCCTTGGACAGCCCATAGGGAGAAAGGTCAGGGAGCCCTTGAGAGCCTGCGCCTTCGCCGCCTTCGAAGACGCTGCCAGTGAGCAAGATCCTGGAGCAGCGCGCAGACTTGAGGGAATCGAGCACGGCAGGCAGATTGTGCGTGTTATTTTGAACTGCGCCGATCGCATCGAAGCCAGGGCTCTTGTAGTTGGTTACGTCGGCGGCGTGGTGGCAGAGCAAGTCCCAGCTTCCTGCTCCGACCAGGGTCAAAAATGAGGCATCGCCGAATGAGCAGCCGTGAACAGGGCGGCAAAACCGGGAAGCGATCGTGACCCTTTGGCGCCGGACGTCATCGGAATAATCCTCGGCGCGCTTGCGAAAGATCGCCGTGACCTCGTGACCGGCGGCGGCCAGCTCCTGGATGAACCAGAATCCCGTGAACGAACTACCACCTGTGAAGAGAATTTTCATGTTACTGTTCCCTGCTCAGGCAGGAAGGTGCCAGGTTGGGTCGAAGTCGCGTTGGTTGGCATCCTTGTCAGAGAGCACAACAGGAGCCAGGGGCCACGAAAGGCTGAACCTGGGATCATTCCAGCGGACGCCCCGCTCGCATTCCGGGGCGTAGGACTCATCGACGAAATAAAAGGCCTCGGTATCATCGGCCAGCGTGATGAAGCCGTGCCCGAAACCCTTGGGAACGTACATCATCCGGCGGTTCTCGGCGGACAGCTCGGCTCCGAAGCTTTGTCCGAAGGTGGAAGAACCCGGTCGTAAGTCGAGGATGAGATCGTAAAGTGCCCCACGGATGCATCGCACCAGCTTGGTCTCGGACCTGGGTGCAAGCTGATAGTGCATGCCGCGAAGAGTGCCCTTCTGAGCGCTGAGCGAGTTGTTGACCTGGACAAAGCGGGTCACAAGCTGGTGTGCGGCGAACTCGTTTTCGCAAAAGGCCCGGGCGAAGAAACCCCGGTCGTCGCCTCGCTTTTCCAGGTCGATCAAGAACGCGCCCGGGATGGCTGTCTCGGTGAAGATCATGATGGCCTCGTGTTAGTCGAGCAGGTGAAACCGATTCTGGAGCGTGCGCAGTCGGACGAACTGATCTCCCTCGAAGTCCTTCTTGCCAAAACCATGCTCGACCATCTTGCCGTGCAGTTCCTCCATCCCAGCGGCGAGGTTGTACTGCAGCTTGAAGTCAGGCAGAAGCTGGTAGAGCAGATCGAAATTGACGCGGTAGTTGCGGGGGTCGGCGCCGACCTCGCCGGTGTACGTGATCTTCGCCGAGGGAATCAGCCGCTTGACCTGGTTGCCCACATCGCGAACCTGATAGTTCTCGGTGTTCGCCCCTATGTTGATAGCCTTGTTGTGGACAGCGGCCTTGGGGGCGGCAGCCAGAGCGAGGAACGCGCGGGCAATATCGCGACAGTGGATGAGCGGACGCCAGGGAGAACCATCCGATTGAATGCGAATTTCGCCGTAGGCCAGGGCCGAACCCAGCAGGTTGTTGACGACCAAATCAATGCGGAGCATTGGCGAGTGGCCATAGGCCGTGGAATTGCGGAGGAAGACCGGAGTGAACGAGTCATCGGCCAGTCTTGAGACGACCTCTTCCGTCTCGATCTTGGACTGGGCATACGCGGTCAGCGGCTTGAGTGGGTCATTCTCGTCAAGGTCGAGCTTTTCTCCCTGGCCGTAAACGGAGCAGCTTCCAGCGAACAGGTAGCGCGGAACGCGTGCTTGCTTGGCAACCTGGGCGAGGCGGATCGAGGCATCACGATTGACCTCGAAGGTGGTCTGGGCGTTCAGCGCCCCCATCGGGTCATTGGAAATCGCCGCCAGGTGCATGACGCAATCGCAGCCATCGAGGTCGTTGGCCTCGATCCTGCGGACATCCTTGACAAGCTCCCTGTCGGGTTTGACCATGGGCTCCCAGTTGCATCCCTCAAATAGATTGAGATCGCAGCCGACGACGCCGTGACCTTCCTGCTTGAGGAGATCGACAAGGTGAGTTCCGATGAAACCTAGATGACCGGTGACGAACACTTTCATGGGATGTCGCTATCCGAGGTTGTGGAGGAAGGAATTGACGATTCAGACGGCCCAGGATGCCTGTCCGGATGCCCAGAGCTTGTTCAGGTGTTCCAGATCGCGCTGAGTGTCCACGCAGGCCCAGAAGCCGCGGTGTTTGAACATGCTGAGCTGGCCATCGCGCGCCAGTCGGACTAGCGGGTCGCGCTCGAGGACGCAGTTCTCGTCGGGGGAAAGATAGGACAGAAAATCGCGGTGGAAGAAGAAGTAGCCGCCATTGATCCAGTTGTCGGTAAACTCGGGTTTTTCGCTGAATTCCTCGACCTTGGTCGCCTCGACTTTGAGCTCACCAAACCGCGAGGGGGGGTTAATTCCCAGGACAGTGCCTTTTCGCCCTTGCTCGAGATGAAACCGGAATTCCTCGACGAGGTTGACATCGGTCACGCCGTCGCCGTAAGTGACTGCGAAATGACGGGCATCGCCAAGATACTTGGCCGCCGCACGACTGACACGGGCTCCCGTCATGGCCAACTCGCCGGTGTAAGCCATGGTTACCTCCCAGTCGTCCTCGTGGTCGATCGAGTGAACCGTCTGGTTGTTCGTCATCAAGTCGATGGTGAAGTCACTGTTCATCGAGGCATAGTTGAGAAAATATTCCTTGATGACCTCCGCCTTGTAACCGAGGCAGAGGATGAAGCGGTGAAAACCGTGATGGGAATAGGTCCGCATGATGTGCCAGAGGATGGGACGATTGCCTACCGGGACCATGGGCTTGGGGCGAAACTCTGTTTCCTCGCGCAGCCGCGTGCCCAAGCCGCCGCAAAGAACAAATACGGGTATGTCCGAAACGTCGTCTGGCATTGATCTCTCCCTGCGGACGACCTGAGCCGCCCGGCTTTCCTCGGCACCAATGCTGTCGATGGAATGGGCGTTAGCTCATACAATCTTTATTACCATCACAAGGCCCACGATAAAACCAGTATAGAGCAACGCGGTCAGGTTTGACAAATGCGCTGGAAGGTTATTTCATGAAACTCTTCGTTGTCGTGCTGTGTTATCGCGTTCCCGATCTGGCAATCGACTGCCTGCGATCCCTGAGCAAGGAAGTCGGTCGGGTTCCGGACACCAATGCCGTCGTCTGCGAGAACGGGACGGGAGGCGATGCGGCCGAACGCCTCAGTCGGGCCATCGATGAGCAGGGCTGGGGCTCATGGTGTGAACTCACCGTAGTCCATCCTAACCGCGGATTCTGCGAGGGCAACAATCTGGTGATCCGGCCGGTGCTCGAGTCGGACGATCCCCCCGAGTACGTGCTTCTTCTGAACGCCGACACAGTCGTCCTGGAACATGCACTGGACACCCTGGTGGAATTCATGGACAACCATCCCGAAGCAGGCATCGCCGGCAGCCAGTTCCTTTCACCTGGCCGGGAGATCCAGTCTTCGCCCTTCCGTTTCATGGGGATCATGTCGGAGCTGGATCGAGGCTTGAAGCTGGGAATCGTCTCAAAACTGTTGTCACGATGGGTGACCTCGCCACCGACGCCGGCAGTTGCTTGCGAGGCGGATTGGGTTTCAGGAGCCAGTATGATTCTGCGGCGATCGATGCTTGAGCAGATCGGGCTTCTTGACGAAGGGTTGTACACATATTTTGATGACATTGACATTTGTCTGAGAGCCAAGCAAGCCGGCTGGAAAACCTGGTACGTTCCGGAAAGTCGGATCATTCATCTTGAGGGAGCATCGACGGGAGTGGGGACTCGCATCGCCAAGCGCCGTCCGAGTTACTGGTACCAGGCGCGAAGGCGGTTCTTGCTGAAAAGCTACGGCACGCTCTATACTGCTCTGATGGATGCGGCATTCATCTTCGGGCACGCAATCTGGCGCCTTAGGCGGCGGGTTCAGCGCAAGCCAGACACCGACCCACCTTCCATGTTACTCGACTCGATTCGCCACAGCGTCTTCTACACAGGGTTCACTCTCAGGGAAGTGGAAAACCCGGCGATGTGTACCGTGACGCCCATCGAGTGACGATTCCCAGGTCTCATCAACGAGAATTATGAGCGATATTGGCATCATTGCAATCGGCTGCGATGAGGGCCAGGGGTTCTGCGGTTGCCTGGGCCATGTTGGGGCCGCGGGAGGTTCTATGCGACTTGACGAGCCACACTCAGCGATGGAATCCCTCGAGATCGGTCTGAAGATCGCTGTGGCGGCAAGCTTCACGGCAGAACCGGTTCTGGGAACCCTGGCCTTCTGGATGAAGGAACTCGGCCTAAATGCCGCGATCGAGTTCGCTCCCTATAACCAAGTCTTCCAAGAGTTGCTGAACCCCGGAAGTTTGCTGTCCCAGAATCACGGGGGCATGAACGTCATCCTGCTGCGGCCCGAGGACTGGCTGAGATTCAACCCTGGCGCCAAGAACCCTGAGAAGGCTCGCGTGCTGCTGGAGCGCAATGCCCGCGATTTCATCGAAACCTTGCATGCTGCAATATCCCGTACTGGAACTCCCCATCTCGTGGCACTTTGCCCGGTGTCGCCCCCGATCTTGATCGACCCTTCAAGGCGATCGCTCCTCGAGTCCATCGAGGAACGGATCGTTGCGGGGCTGGAGCAGGTCGGAGGAGTCACTGTGATCGGCCCAAACGACTTCGCCGCATATCCTGTGAACGTTGCCTACGATCCTCAGAGAGATGCGTTGGGGCATATCCCGTATACCCCTCTCTTCTTTGCCGCCATGGGCACACTTCTGGCGCGGCGGATTCATGCCCTCAAGAGTCCCCCATACAAGGTCATCGTGCTCGACTGCGACAACACGATCTGGCAAGGAATTGTCGGGGAAGAAGGAGCCATGGGCGTGACGATGCCGCCGTCCTGCCAGACGCTTCAGCAATTCGTGGTGGAGCAGGTCGCCAAGGGGTTCTTGGTCTGCCTGTGCAGCAAGAATGAAGAAAGGGACGTTCTCGAGGTCCTGGAGCGGCGGACCGAGATGCCATTAAAGCGAGAGCACCTGGTGGCGTGGCGAATTAACTGGGTACCCAAATCCGAGAATATCCGTTCCCTGGCCCAAGAGCTGAACCTGGGACTGGATGGTTTCGTGTTTATTGACGACAATCCGGTCGAATGTGCCGAGGTCCGGGCTAACTGTCCAGAAGTTCTCACTCTACAACTTCCCCCTGCGGACGATGTCGGTCGATTCCTCTCCCACCTTTGGGCGTTCGACCGTTTAAGGGTGACATCGGAGGACCGGCAGCGAACCGCGATGTACAGAGGGAACGCTGAGCGGTCCCGAGTCCAGCGGCAGGCCCGGAATTTTCAGGAATTCCTGAGAGAACTCGAGCTAAGAGTCGGGATCACCGCGCCAACGCCCGTGCAGTTGGACAGGGTTGCACAGCTCACGCAACGAACCAACCAGTTCAACTTTACCACGATTCGTCGCACCGAAAGTGAGATTCGCCAGCTCGCCGAAATTGAGCTGGAATGCCGGATCGTCGAGGTGTGCGACCGGTTTGGCGACTACGGCCTCGTAGGAGTGCTAATCTATGGAATGGGCGCCGAATCCCTCCAGATCGACACATTCTTGCTGAGCTGCCGTGTGCTGGGACGCGGAGTAGAGCATCATATGCTCAATTACCTTGGAGACACTGCCCAGAAGCGAGGGTTGGATTCCGTTGTCGCGACTGTGATCCCGACCGGCAAGAACCTGCCAGCCCGTCAATTTCTGGACAGCGTCGCGGTCGCGTTCAAGAAGGATTTCGAAGGAAAGGCGGTGTACCGGATCCCCGCAGAGTTTGCCGCCACGACGGCGCCTGGCTCCGGCGGAGTTAAGGCCGAGGCGGCCGATGATCCGGGGCCAAGCTCCCCCTCGCTTATCGCCGGATTCCCGAGCCGCATAGTCCCGCCTTACGAACGGATCGCAAGCATCCTTCACAGTCCCGATCAAGTGCTCATTCAGCTTGACGTGCAAGGGCGCAAGCGGCGTGAACGGCCCTCGCTGGGCCAGCCACCCAGCCCTCCCAGCACGGAAATCGAGCGCCGGCTCAGCGAACTCTGGGCTGACCTGCTGCACCTTGAGACCGTGGGAGTCCGGGACAACTATTTCGAGCTGGGAGGGACGTCCTTACTAGCTGTCGATTTGTTTGCCCGCATTGAGAATCTCTTCGGAATCAGGCTTCCGCTGACCACGCTCGTCGAGGCTCCTACCATCGCGGGGTTGACCGGTCTGATGGAAGGAAACCATGCTCGCGACTCCCTCGTGCCGATCCGCAAGGGGGGTAATAAGCCTGCCATCTTCTTGGTCCACGATGGTGATGGTGAAACCATGCTCTATCGCAATTTGGCCCTCCGGCTCGATCCGGATCACCCCATCTACGGGCTGCAGCCGCATGGCCGTTCCAAGCACCCGATACTGCATACTCGAATCGAGGAAATGGCCGCTTATCACATCGACAAGATGCGCACGGTTCAACCGCGAGGCCCTTACTTCATCGGCGGCATGTGTGCCGGCGGCGTGATTGCCTACGAGATCGCCCGGCGACTTCAAAGCCAGAGTGAAACGGTTGGCATGGTGGCATTGATCGACGCGGCCGATGTTGTCGCCGAGGAAATTCCCTGGCGCTTCGCCAACCAGCGCCTCCGCAGTTTCTCCACGGTGGTCGATCAGAGTGATGGTCTCAGCGTTCTTCAGCGCGCCGTGGTGATTGTGGGCAAAGCCACGAAAAAAGCGAAGAATTTCTCCACCTACGTGGTCCGGAAGCACGCCGGTGATCTCTGGGCGAAACTGCGAATGAGACTGTTCCGCTATTATCTTGATCGCCGGCTTGAGCCTCCTCGATTCCTGGAACATATCCCCGTAAGGACGGTCTATCTGTTTGCAGAGAAGAGCTATCGACCCTCCGGTGTTTTTGAGGGCGAGCTCATTCTCTTTCGCGCAACCGAGGGGGAAAACAACGACGAGCCTTATATTAACCGCTATAGTGACCCGCTATTTGGGTGGGGCCGACGGGCTTCGCGAGGGGTCCGAGCTTACGACGTGCCAGGTGGCCACTCAAGTATGCTCCAGGAACCCAATGTCCAGGTCTTGGCCGGCCACATGCAAGCGATCATAGAGAAGGCCCTGATACGCAAAACGGCAGATCAGCACACAGCCGCTGCGACCGTCTCTTAAGGCTGCCAAAACCATCAAGCCATCCCCCTCGAACGTGACTTCCAGCGATCCCGCGAGGCTGCGTCAACGATCATTCCATCGGGCCTCTGACGCTGGCATTGCTGGCCCGTGAGGCCTCGCTCATTAACACCCCTGAAGCTACCCTTTTCCTATGAGTGCACTCGGTGTCATCGCCATTGGCCGCAACGAAGGTGAGCGGCTCCGCCGTTGCCTGGAATCCGTCACGGGGCGCGGACTGCTAATCGTGTACGTCGACTCGGGCTCGGTGGACGGCAGCGTCGAACTAGCCCGGTCTCTGGGCGCGGACGTCGTGGAATTGGACCTCTCTCGCCCGTTCACGGCGGCTCGAGCTCGGAACGAAGGCTTCGAGCGGCTCTGTCAGATCAATCCCCAAGTCCGGTTCGTTCAGTTCATCGACGGCGATTGCGAGGTGGCTGATGGATGGTTGGAGAAGGCAGGTGGGGTGCTCGAAGAAAACCTCAAGGTCGGAGTCGTCTGCGGACGGCGGCGGGAGCGGTTTCCGGAGCGCACGGTTTATAACCGCTTGGCCGATCTCGAATGGGATACAGAAGTTGGCGAGGCCAAGGCATGCGGTGGAGATGCCATGATGCGGGT
>JBAUOX010000292.1:0-2775 GCA_049579985.1 Isosphaeraceae bacterium
GGGATGACGACGATTGGTTCGCGCCTAACCACTCACGGCAGCGAAAACGAAGTGACGATCCTCGCTCGCATTCTCGGCAACGAGAACGGCCAGCTTCCCAGGGATATCGCTCGCTACGTCCTTGATCTCAATATCAGCGAGCGGGACAAGGCCCGGATGCACGACCTGGCCGTGCGTAATCAGGATGACGATCTAACTCCGGCCGAGAAGGAGGAGATGTTCGCCTTTGGCAAGGCTGCAACCTTGCTTTCCATCCTGAAATCAAAAGCCCGCCGCACGCTCGGCATCAAACTCGAAACACGCACGGTTTCGTAAGCCGCTCATGGATGCAGCACTCATTCGGCTGGTGTGGCAGCGGGCAACTGGCCGTTGCGAATACTGCCTGATGCCCCAGGCGGCCGACGACGCCACCTTCGAGATTGACCATATCATCGCCCGGAAGCAATCCGGGCCGACCGACGCCAGTAATTTATGCTTAAGCTGCTTTTATTGTAATTCGTTTAAAGGAACGAATCTCAGCAGCCCGGACCCGAAGACACGCAGACTGACGCCGCTGTTCAATCCCCGCCGCCACAAATGGGCGAAACATTTCCGCTGGCAAGGAGCTTACCTCATCGGTCGCACGGCCGTGGGCCGCGTCACCGTCGTCCTGCTCCACATCAACGACGATTACCGGGTCGAACTCCGTGAAGGGTTGATCAAAGAAGGCGTTTTCCCCCCGGCATGACGCGGGGGCGGGGAAAAAGGGAAAAAAGGGCCGGGAGTCATTCCCTTGACAATCACGGTGCCGGAACGCTCGCTGGTCCCACGACGCGCCCTTTCGATTCAAGGCGGTTACGTCCAAGTGCGGGGAGTGAGATGCTCGGCCTCGGGCTGCGGCGGGGCTCGTCCCGAGCTGACGCGAAGCCGCCAGGGCTGGTCTTCGAAGCGAAGAACCGCCGGAGGCTGAGGGTCGCCTCCGGCGGTCGGCGTGACATCAGATGGTGAAGCTCGTGCAGGAAAAAGCTGGGCAAGGATGCATACGGCTAGATCAGGTGCAGCATCATCGGGCTGTTCCATTCGGGTCGAAAGCAGGCGCCCGATTCGAGGCCCAATCAAGGCCTCGAGATCATGTCAGAGCTTGGGGTTGACCGCGGCTGGAGCCGGGATCGAAGGAGCCGGGGGCGGAGGGGCGGGCACCGGCGGAGAGGGAGCCGCCGAGGCGCCAGGCGCAGGAGTTGGCGGGGGCGGCGTGGGCGCGGTCTGGTCGGGCCCGGCCGCGGCAGGTGCGGCAGTCGCTGGAGTTTCGGGGGCCGGCGTGGCGGGTGCCGCGTACGATGGCGAGGAATACTCGCCTTGACCCGTGGTCATCGGCGTCTCTTAAATGGGCATGCTCGAGCCAAAAACCGCCGGAGAATAGTCTGAATAGCTTGTCGAGTAGCACCCATAATCGCCGCCGTAGCAGCCGTAATCATAAGCACGATGGTGGCCAAAGAGGCCACGGCCTCCCCCGCCGAAGCAATGGAACAGCGCGCTCAGCAGGCCGCCGTGCCGCCGGCCGCTGTAGCAACTGTCGTAGCCGCCGCCATAGCAGCCGCTGTAGCAACTGTCGTAGCCGCCGCCATAGCAGCCGTAGCCGCTGGAGTAGCAGCCGCTATAGCACGACGGCTCGACGATCGTCGCATAGCCGACGCCGTAGCAACCGCCATAGCAACCGCCATAGCAACCGTCATAGCAACCGCCATAGCAGGCGCCAGTGCCGTAGTACGACGGAGCGTAGGTCACGTCGCACGACTTGTGGTGACACCCCAGACCGCTGAGCGCCATCAACATCACGATCGTACCTTGCATTTCATTCCTCCGCGTTGCGAGACATTCTGAACCTCTGACTCGCGACCGGCACCCACCCCCGCCATGGTGCACCTCGAAAACGGCCGGGCCTCCGGGAGTGCGGCTTGCCCTTCCGGGCTTACGCACACTCTGTTGCCCACCAAGTCGCCTTGATCCGTATTCTCTGCTCAGGCCGGTCAAATTCTAATGTCCACTCCCAGACCACGCAACTGAACCTTGTAAAATGGATGGAAGAGACGAGATGGATAAGCTGTTCGTGCGCGTTGTGTCGAATGGAGCGGGCCAGAGGCCAAGACTTTCTGGTCTGATGAGGGAGTAGCGGTTATGGTTGTGAGTAGACCGCTTGACGGTCATCGGGAGTCAGTCAACGACCCCAGCCCTGAAGGGCGGAGCTTGGAGAAGGGCTAATCCGACGCAAGCGTTAGACTAGGGGGCTTTGATGTTTCGACACCAGAGCAGACGCGAGGTGGGCTACCGAAAGCACGTCCCGGATGCTTCTCCAGTCCGGACCGCTGCTGGCCGCGCCCAAGCCGACGACGGGAAACCGTCTAAGCCTGCCTTGCAACCCCGAGGAGAGAACACGGGGGACCGGCCCGGCCGTTTGTCGGCACTCTCCGGTCATGTCCGGACTCGTCGTGAGACGCTCCGGTTTTCTTTTGTTGTCGGTTCTCTGTTGTCTGAGAACCCACAACCCACAACACTCAACTCTTGGGAGGGCGCGGCTCCTCCCCAGCCCTGAAGGGCGGGGTCCCCGCCGCGAAGAAAAGAGATGGGGAAGAAGCCGCGGGGGCATGGTCTGGATTCTGGGGCCGCTGATCCGGCCACCGGCTCATGGCCGGGATGGGCGCGCGGGCTGGTGACGCTCGGCCTGCTGTACCACATGGCCGCAGTCGTTGCCGGCGCCATGGGGGTTCCTCCGTCCTCGGAGCTGGAGCGGCACATCGC
>JBAUOX010000293.1:0-3784 GCA_049579985.1 Isosphaeraceae bacterium
GGCGCACATGGCCATCATGCAGTCGCAGCAGGCCTGGATCATCGAGCAGCAGGCGGGGTCGCCGCTGGTGCAGGTCATGCAGACGCCGTCGTCGGTCATCTCGCACTTGCACATGCCCATCGTCATATTGCAGCAGCAGACCATCATGCCGTTCATCATCATGCAGCAACTGCACATGCCGCCGGCCATCATGGTGCAGAGGTTCTGCATCATCGTCGCCGACATCGTGTCATCGCACTTACAGGTGATCTTCATGCCCCCCTTGCACTTCTCCATCGTCATCGTGCAACGAGGCACCATCATCCACTGCGGGGGCATCGGCATGGTCGCCGTGGCGCCCATCGCGCCCGGTGCCATGGGTCCCATGCCCGTCATCATACTGCTCCGTTCCATCATCATTGCATTAGTCATCGTTGTGTGTCCTTGTAGGAGGTTCGATCGTTTTCTGCCCGACCTTGCCCGGTCGAGGCTCTTCATGTCCACGATTATCAACATCTCCTGACGGCAATTCAAGCAAATTCATGAAAATTTCTACATTAATCCTTTGTATCCAGATCCGATTAGTCAGGATTTAGCGCTCACGCGGCCGCTCCGGGGTCTGAAGTTGCGCGCTGACTTGCAGGACAGAAAGGCTGAGGTGAGACGGAAGCTGTTTGGGCTCCAGACCTTGTTACTTGGGGCAAGGGAATGCGTTGGGATCGCTCAGACGGCTCGCGAGGGGCGTGCCAGCGGTTCCCAGCGAGGCTGGGGGAGGGTTTTTCCTGGCTGGGGAGAAACTGCAAGGGCGACGTGGCGGGCCAGGTCGGCGGCCTGCTGCCTCAGTTCCCGCACGGCCGTGGATTCCCAGAGCTGTCCCTTGAGCACCGGGCCGAGGGTGAAAATCCGCTGCCCGTTCGGCACCTTGAGACCGATCAGGCATCCCTTCTCGCCGGCCAGGAAGCCCAGGCCGATCGGGTCTGGCCGGGCCAGGCCCCGGTTGCAGAGAGCGGTCAGCAGGGAAGGGAATCCCGAGTGCAGACCTCGGGATGGCCCCGTGCAATTGATCACGCGACGTGCGCGGAGAGTCTCGCATGTCGAGCTGCCGCGGCGGTTCATGACGATCTTCACGCCGTCCGGGCCATTGTCGAGCACCGCTCGAATCCGTCCCGCGACCACGGAGAACCTCCCTTCCCGGCGGGCACGCTGGACGATCTCGTGAATTTGCGGGGCGACGCGATGGCGGTGAACATCCCAGAAGGCGGCAACGTGCCGGAGGAACCGCCCTTTCTCGCGATCGTCGAGGGATTTCCAGAGGGGCTGAAGCTCGGGGCGTAAGGCGTCGATCACCGACCGCCAGTCGCCCCCTTCCCGCTCGGTCTGCTTGACCGCCAGGCGGACATTTTTGAGCATGTCCCGGATGGTGGGCCGCGCTGCCGTGCGCAGGGTCGGGATCCGGATGGCGGCCGCGGGGGCGTGCGGTTGGGGCAACAGCCCATGCCGTGAGATTGCGGTGATCGTGCCGGCCGTTTTCCTCGATTCGGCCTCGACAAGCAGGTCGATCGCCGTGAGGCCCGAGCCGATCAAGAGGATCGGGTCGTCGGCCTTCAAGCCCAGGAAGGGATCATCGACCCAGGGATTGCCGATGTACGATCTGGTGGCACGCGCCCGGTCGGGAACGGGAATCGGGTCTTGCGGACCCGGGTTGCCCACCGCAACGACCACGGCGTCGGCCTGAAATCGAGTGCCCTGGCTCGTGACCAGGGAGAAGCTTCCCGACGCCTCGTCGATCACGTCGACAATTTCCGCCCGGATGGCGGCCAGTTTCGATCCAGGGCAGCGTGCGGCGTCGCGGAGCAGGTCATCGAGATAATCTCCGTAAACCCGCCGGGAGACGAAAGCTCCGGGCTGAACCGCGGGGTCGCGGTCGCGTAGCCAGTTCAGGAAATGGTCAGGCTCGTCGGGAAAGGCGCTCATCAGACGGGCCGGCACATTGAGCAGATGTTCGGGGCTGGACGTGCCGTAGGCGACGCCTCGCGCCAGCCGCTCGTCCCGCTCGAACATCAGCACCCGCGGCGAATCGGGCCCCTGGCGAGCCAGGTGGACCGCGACCATCGTACCGCTGAATCCGCTTCCCACGATGGCGACCGTTGCCGGCCCTACCGCGCTGTCTGCTCTGGTGTTCATGTCCTGTCCACTTTCCGGCCGGGGGATCGAGAGCGTCACGGATTGCGGAGAATCTGGCCTAGAGAGGGGCCAGGATCGTCTCCGGAAACGGTATCGACATATGCGCTTCATGAACGAGCTGTCTCTGGTCGATGCGGAAGTAACGAGAAGCCGCGAGACGCGGCGAGTAAACATGCAGACTGATCAGGTCGGCTCCCGGACTCTCCAGGTTCGCGACCCGATGAATGTCGCTGCCCCGCGAGACGAGGATCGAGCCGGCCGGGATGCGGCGCGAACGGGACACGATCATCTTGCCAGTGCTGTCGGCCAGGAACGAGGTTTCCGTGGCCATCCCCTCGACGACGAGAACGCCGCAAGCCGACTCGCCGTGGTCGTGGATCGGGCTGCACTGGCCGCTCCTCCAGCAGAGAACCAGGATCTCGTAGTTCGCGGTGTGATGGATCAGGGTCCTCTGATACGTTCGCTCATTGAAGTGAGCGCAGCCCCGCAATGCGTCGCGGTCAAGGCTCAATTGCCCGAGCCCGCTTCGAATCACATCTTCGGGTATGGGTCCGGCAAGCGAGTCCCAGACGGTGAGCAGCTCGATCAACCCTGGCCGTCCGCTGGGCAGTGACCGACCGGATTCGCTGGTCCGCGGTTCGGCTGGTTCAGGGGACGAGTAAGTCGCTGCCCCCGAGGATGGGCCATCCGCTGCCCAGCAAATGGCTCTCCGCCTTTCGATCGGATCACAAGCACCGGGTTCCATGCCACCAGCCCTCCCTCGCCGATCCGGCCCCCGGCGGCGGCGAACTCGTGTGCCAGGAATCTTGCAGGTCTCGGTCGGCTCGAAGAGAGCTACCCGAAGCCCTGAATTGAGTATCGGCACGGAAGAAGCCCGGGGAAGAGCACCACGCCGCGGACGCGGAGCATATCCCTATCAAGATGAGCGAGCAAGTGGGAATTGGCCCTTGCCGCCCCGCGTAGCTCGACGATCCTGAGCATCTTCCCAATTATTCTTGACTAATCCCATGGGAAAAATATGGTTTTGCTGTCGCAGCCAAATCAATGCGGCGCTGAAGAGAGGCTGAAGCCTGTCGAAACTTCACAGCATGGCTGCAAACAAGCAATTGTGAGATGTTCTTGCGGCGAATCAGGCCGGCTCGCAACGCGTTCCTTTCTCGACCTGGAGAATGCCCGGGCGGGGCGTGGTAGAATCGGCAGGACTTCGGGTCTCACGGTTCTGCTGGAGCTCACGACCATGTCCCGCATCGCGCCCCTCTCAGACGCTGAAGCTGCCGAGGATCCCTCGGCCCGGGCGGCCCTGGAAGCGATCCGGTCGAACGGCGGCCGGGTCACCAACATGAAGCGCACGCTGGCGCGCCAGCCGGTCGCCCTCCGCGCGCTCTTGACCTGGTATGACCTCCGCGATGTGGTGCAGCCCTTCTTGGGCGAGTGGCTCACCATGCTTTTCGCCCACGCCATCTCGACCCGCACCGACTGCCTGGTCTGCTCGACGTTTTTCCGTCGCTTGCTGATCGACTCGGGCGAGGACCCGGATGCGTTGCGGCTTGACGACTGGGAACAGGCCGTTGTGGACTACGGCCGCCAGCTCGGGGCCGATCCCAATCGCGTTTCCGACGAG
>JBAUOX010000294.1:0-19806 GCA_049579985.1 Isosphaeraceae bacterium
TGGCTCCGACCGCACAGGGGGGTTTCTCAAGAGAAATTGCCTCTTTACCTGGGGCTCTTTGAGTTCGTTCATAATGTTCGAAAACGGGGCAAAGCGTTGCTGGGCGCGCTGATTGAACTGCTAGTCACGCCAACCCCCCGAAACGCAGGATGAGCCACACTGAATTCGAGCAAGATGTACCAAGAAAGGGAGGGGGGTCGGAGCATTGCCAAAGGATCGTATTACATCCCCCAAATCTCAAGAGAGATGGTCGTTACTAACGGATACTACTATAAGATTAAAAGCCAGTTGATTCCCGCATTCGAGGAATTATCCAATATCGAGTCCGCAAATGTTTGCATCTCTACCCAGTCCTCATCAAGCCTATCTGCTATTCCCGCTAACTCAATAGATTACATATTCACTGACCCACCTTATGCTGAAAAGGTTCAGTACGGGGAATTGAATTTCGTGTGGGAATCCTGGCTCGACTTCGACACAACATGGCACGACGAGGAGATCATTGTCAACGAAGTCCGTGGCAAGTCCAGCGCAGACTGGGCTGCCCTGATGAAGAAGGCTCTAGCCGAGTGTTTCCGAGTGCTCAAACCCGGACGCTGGCTGAGCCTGTGTTACCACGACACTTCCGAGGGAACATGGGCTCTGGTCCAGGACATCATGGCCGAGGTCGGTTTCGTTCTGGACAAGACCGACTCGGCGCTGTTCATCGACACCGGGCAGAAATCGTACAACCAACTCACCGCCGATAAATCGACGAAGAGAGACTTGGTTCTGAACTTCCGCAAGCCCAAGGCTGGCGAGTTCGTCATCACTCGCCTGATCGATGGTCGCACATTCGCCGAGCTTGGCACCCAGGTCCTCCGGGACTTTCTGACATCACATCCGGGGGCCACGAAGGACCGCATCTACGACGAACTTGTGAGCCGGATGGTTCAAGCGGGCAAGATGGAAGCCCACGACTTCAACGCCCTCCTGCGGAGCGTGGCCGAGGAAGTTCAGGAACCGATCAGGGAAAACCTATTCGATTACAAGGAGCCGGACCTGTTCGGCTCGCACGTTCACAGCCGCTGGTACCTGAAGGAGACCGCCGATCAGGTCGACCAGGCGGAGCAGGCCAAGGAAGATGAGGCCGCGGGCCGCCTGAGTGAATTCATCGGCGACTACCTGAAAAAGAAGCCGGAGCTTGAAGGGGTGCATTTCAGCAATTTGATCGAGAAAGTCTACTTCTTTCCTGAAGAGTGCCGAACCCGGAGGCCGTTCCAGGACTGGCTGCCGGAATACTTCATCAAGACTCCCAGCGGCACGTGGCGACTGCCGGCTAAGGAGGAAGCCGAGCAGCTCGCAACGCTCCGTGAGTCGGGCACCCTGCGGCGCATCAAGCGGTTCGCCAACGCCCTGATCGACGGTGTGCCGGTGCGGGACAAGGATCGTCCCGGCAGCGATGTGGACCTGCTGGACTGGCTGCGGCAATGCCGCCGAGCAGGTCTTTACGAACAAGGCCGGGCTATGTACGAGAAGGGCGGCTTGAATCTTGCCCACCTGACCGACGAGCAGCAGATCGAAGCCGAGGACGATTATCGAATCTGCGCGCGCCGTGGCGGCGAGCAAGAGTCCAAACCGAAAAAGCGGCAGCGTAAAATGCTACGAGACGACGACGAAGACTAGCACCTTGTCAACCGTCGATTGCAGGGTGTGCGTTTCACAAGCCTGAAGCGCAAGCGAATGGCGTTCAAAAATACATATTGTTCAATGCCCTTCGCTTGCGCTTCAGGCTTGTTGCAAGCACTGCCCATCCGAGTGGGCAGGAACCGGGCTCACAAGCCTGAAGCGCACGCGAAGGCGATTTCAGGATTCTCAACAGACCTTCGCTGGCGCTTCAGGCTTGTGAATACCCGCCAAGGACTGCAGGAGTTCTGGGAGCCAACCATGATGAAAACGATTCACGCGATTTACGAGAACGGCGTGTTCCGCCCCACCGAACCCGTCGATCTGCCTGATCGCACGGCCGTCGAGTTCGAGCCGCGCGTCCAGGCCCCGGCGGCGCCGATGAGCGGGGGACTGGCGAAGATTTACGCGATCCTGGGCGAGCGCTACGAAACGGGTGAAACTGACCTCGCGGCCCGCCACGACGAGTACGAGCAATGACCGAGGTGTTCCTGGACACCGTGGGGCTCATCGCCCTGTGGAACTCCTCCGACCAGTGGCACAAGGCCGCCGACGCGGTCTACCGAACCCTGCTCTCTCAGGGCAAACGGCTGATTACAACGGACCTGGTGTTGATCGAATGCGGCAACGCCGCGGCCCGCCGTCCGTACCGGTCGCGGGTCAACGTACTCCGCCAGTCGTTCCGTGACCAGGGGTTGCTCATCAAAGCGACCGACCAGGATGTGGATGACGCCTGGGCCGCTTACGACCGGGCCGATGCCGGGCAGGCCGGGGTCGTCGATCAGGTTTCGTTCGTCGTGATGGGTCGGCTGGGGATCACCGAGGCGTTCACCAACGACCGTCACTTCCAGGCCGCGGGATTTCACACCCTGTTCTGAACACAGGAGCTGGAGACATGATCGAGCAATGGGTGATCGACCGTCTCGACCCTCTGAAAAGGAGGAGAAAAGGTGTCGGAAAAGTCCACGGCAAGACCACTGAACCCGACGAAGACCTGGGCGTGGCTGAGGGGCGGGAGGTCGAGGTCCAGGTCAAGATCATCAGTCCGAGGAAGAGGCTGCCGGGGCCCCCACTAGGAGGGGAGCCTGGTTCCAAAAGAACGGCTACAGGCCTGTTGGCGGATTCGTGGACGGAAGAGGACGATCGTATCCTCGAAGAGATTCATCAAGATCGCAAGCGCGGTCGACATCAGGACCTACCAGAATGAGCACGATTCAACGCGCGAGGAGGAAGACGAGCCGCTTCCGCTGGACCCCCGAGCAGTTCCAGAAGGCTGCCGATGACGGCTGGTTTGGGGACCGCAAGGTCGAGCTGCTTGATGGAGACGTTTACTACATGGTCCGCAACCCGTTGCATCGCAACTGCGTGTGGAAGCTGTACGAGCTGTTCAGTGCCCTGCTTGACAAGGAGCGGTGGACGATCACCCGGGAGGACGACGTCGAGATGGGGGACGACTGGGTTCCGTCCCCGGACGTCGCGGTCCTCCGGGGCAACTTCGACCTCCTCAAGGACGACTTGCTCAAGGGCGCCGACGTCGCCCTGCTGGTCGAAGTGTCGCACAAGACCTACGCACGCGATCGTGGTTGGAAGCTGCCCCGCTACGCTCACAACAAGATCCCCGTCTACTGGATCATGAGCATCGAGCGACGGACCGTCGAGGTGTTCACGGACCCTGTCGGCCAGGGGGACCTGGCGACCTACGCCGGCACGCCGCTCACCTTTCACGAAGGCGAGGCCGTGCCGGTGGAGTTGGACGGTTCCGTGGTGGGCCACCTGGACGTCAAGGAGTTCTTCTCATGACCAGACATGTGTCCATCGCGAACCTCTAACTCACCTCCTGGCAATCGAGAGCCGACGGCAATGATCGAACAATGGGTGATCGACCGGCTCAATCCCCTGAAGAGCGAGGACCTCGTGAAGGTCGTCCAACCGACGAAACCGACCACAGTGCCCATGGGCGAAAAGGAAACCAACATGACCAAGACAATCCATGCAGTGTACGAAAACGGCGTCTTTCGCCCCACGGAGAAAGTGGACCTGCCCGATCATTGCGAAGTTGAGGTCGAGGTCCGCACTGTCAGCGACAAGCCCACGAAACCTAGTCTGGACGATGTGTACGCCATTCTCGGCAGGCGTCATTCTTCGGGTGAACACGACCTTGCCGAGCGTCACAACGAGCATCAACCATGACTTCAGTGCTTCTTGATACGGTGGGACTGATCGCCGTTTGGGACGTGGACGATCAGTGGCACGCTGCCGCTGAGAATGCCTATCAACGCATTATTTCCCGGCGACAAAGGGCGTTAACAACCACGTTCATTCTTTTGGAATGCGGCAACACCGCGGCTCGACGTACCTTTCGGGGTGATGTCTGTGCCTTGCGACAAACGCTTGATTTGCGCGAGGAGTTGATCGTTCCTACGGAGGATGATTGGCAGGCGGCCTGGGTCGCCTACGAGCGTGGCGAGGCGGGGCAGGCCGGCATCGTCGATCATGTCTCGTTCCAGGTGATGCGCCGGCTCGGCATTACGGAGGCGTTCACGAATGACAAGCACTATCAGGCGGCAGGCTTCACCCTCCTGTTTTGAAACGTCGAGAACCTCATGATCGAACAATGGGTCATCGACAAACTGAATCCCCTGAAGAGGGAGACTCTCATCATCCTTGCCGATCCTCAGCGGATGATCACGGCCGGGGCACGGGCCGTCGACGGCTGGGCCAAGGAGAACGGGTTCACCGTGCTGTTTTGCAGCGGGAACCTCGCCCTTCGGGAAATGTACGAGAACCTGCGGGACGACCCGACCGCCAAGCTCATCCTGGTGGACCGCACCCGTGACAAGGCGAAGCTGCCCCTCTTCTACCCCGACCTGGAAGCTCATTGTAAACCAAGGGCAAGGCTGACGATCACGCTGCGAGACTTCCTGATCGAGAAGACCAACGACGAGCGCTGGCCCTTGCTGGTCAACACCGACCGCAATATCGGACGCTTGATCCTGGAGAACCTACCCCAAGCCCTCCAGGCGCACGCCCAGCTTCGCGAGGTGGACGAGCATCGCTTCACGGACAGCGACCTCTACAAGATCGTCCTGGGGGCCACACTCGGGATCAACCCTTTCCACAAGCTGAGCGCCGGGGAGATCCGCCGCCTCTGCATCGCCAACCACGAGCGGCTGGAGCAGGTCAGGGACTTCTTCGCCGGTGGTCCGTCCGAAGAGGCCAGCCAGGTGTTGGGGAAGCTCCGGGAGCAGATCGCCCAGGCTGACAAGCCGTGGTGCTGGATGCTCGACCACGACCCCCAGGCGGTCGTCCGGGCCTTCACCCTCTCGGCTCTCATGCACCAGCACGGCGTCGAGTACGATGTCCTGCTCGATAACTTCGAGACCGGACTGGGGCGCTACCAGAAAATCCCCAAGAAGGTGATCGAGCAAACCATCCAGGACATGCTTCAGGCCGACCCCGACCAGATCACCGAGGACGTGGGGGCGGTCGAGAGCTTCTTGAAGGAGGAGCCGGATAAGCGGCTGACGTTCCTGCTGGCCGACCGCTGCAAGATCGACCAGCCCGAGCAGGCGAAAGGCGTGTTGCTGGCCGAGAAGCTCTCGGGGCTCGTCCGCAGCCTGGCTCTCCTGTCACTGCTCATCGACCTTCTTTCGAACCGGAATACGACCTTCCACAAGCAGATTCTCGACGCACTCGACGAAGAGGGAACAAAGGGCAAGGCCGATGCCCTGCCGATTGCCGCCCGCCGTCCGACGCCGCAGTGGTCCACGCTCCTCGCCACGTACCGGCGTGCGATCCAGTTCTTCGAGATCGCCAGCTCTCTCCGAGAAGAGGTCCGCAAGATCAAGGTTCTCAAGCCCGACCAGCTTGAATTCGACCAGTTCCATCGGCTCTGGAACGAGGCGAGGGCAAACCGGCTCGACTACTACACGAGCGGCTTGAGGAGGCTAATCCAGGTAGGGGATATCCTGCCGATCCCCAAGACCCAGTTCTGGTCGAGCCTCAGTCAGCGATGGGAGACCGCCCGGAAGAAACTCAACGAGAGCATCACCGCCGTCGAGCAGGACGTGGATGTGGCGAACGCTCGCTTCCAGGATCTCTACGTCAGACGATACGTGAAGTGGATCAACCAGCCGGACGCCCCGGTGATCTTCACCCACCAGTTCATCCCGAGGGTGTTGAAGACTCACTGGGACTCTCAGAGCGGGCAGAAGGCTGTGATCCTCATCTTCGACGGATTGCGGGTTGACGCCTGGGAGGAGCTGGTTCGGCCTGTCCTCGAAGAGAAGTACGATGTCGTCGATGAGCTGAAAGGCAGTGCCATCCTGCCGAGCGAGACCCACCTCAGCCGGAAGGCCATCTCGGCAGGCTGCCTGCCGACCAGCTTCATCAGCACGAGTGAGAACGCCCTATTGGAGAACGCCCTCAAATCCCACCTCGGGCTGACGGTGAAGTTCAAGGTCGAGAAGCAGGATGAGAACGTCGAATGCGGGATCTCAGCCCGCTACGTTTCCGACCCCATTGACGTGGTGATCTTCAACTTCACTGACAAGAACCTCCACAACAACAGCTCCGACCTATCCTTCATTTACGACGCCACGGTTCGGGAGATCCTGCGGCAGGACGTGCGCAGCGTCCTCCGTGAGATGCCCTCTGATGCGGCGGTCTTCGTTCTTTCCGACCACGGTTTCACGCCCGTGCCGACGACACCCTTCACGGTGCCAAACGGGTCGGTCACGGACAGCGGGGATGTGAAGTACCGGGTGGGGCGATTGAAAGCCCCCCTGGAAGGCGACGATGCCAAGAACGGTGTCCTGTTTAAGGTCGGCGACCTGGGCATACCCGACAAGATCCGAAAGTCCAGCGGAGCCGAGTGGTCCTTCAACCAGGTCCTGTTCCCCCGCCCCGGCATCACGCTCAAGCGACCACAAGGACCGTTCTCGCCAGACCGTTACACGCACGGCGGACTCAGCATGGCTGAGTGCTTCATCCCGCTGATCGTCCTTGGCCCGAAGATCGAGTTCGAGCCTGCGTTCGAGCTGGCCGGCATCCGCTTCGAGGGAGTGCTGACCGAGAACCAGCCGATCGACATCCTGGTCCAGGCAAAGGCGAAGTCGCCTGTCATGGAGGACATCCTCTTCCAGCTCCAGGTGGACGCCGGGCAAGATACGATCCAGCCCCGCAAGGAGGTCTTCAGCGGAACCGAACATGAGTTCAAGATCCGGTGGACGCCGAAAGTCGATTCGCTTTCTCCCGAGGAGCAGAGTGCCGGGAAGATCGTGAAGCAGGTGACGGCCATCGCCAGCTTCCGCTGGAAGGACCGCATGGTGAGGAGAAGCGTTCACGGCAAGCTCGAGATCTTGCTGGATACCTCTCGGGTTCGCCGCCGTCTGAACAGCAAGTTGGACAGCATCATGGGCATGATCCCCGCGGGACTTCGTTAGCAACTTGGTGAGCCATGAACACACGGTTCAAAGACACATTCCGTGGGAAGGTCGTGAACAAGCGGCTCACCGTAAACACTGGTGTGGACGAGTTTCCCCGCTTTGTCGTCGAGTATCTCATCGACAACTATTGCACGGAGGAGAATTTCCGGGACGACCTCCAGCAGGTGATCAAGCGGCTGCGTGAGAATTTCGTCCACGGTGCCGAGGCCGAGAAGATTCGCCATCAGATCCGTGAGACCCGGAACCACAGCATCATCGCCAACCTGGAGGTCCGTCTCCAGGAGACCGAGGACAAGTACTGGGGGACCATCACGGCGATCAACGAAAGCTTCGTGAACGTCACGGAGAGCCTGGTCCGACAGTATCCGATGCTCCTCTCAGGAGGGATGTGGGGGACGATCACGCTGACCTATGACGAGACCGAGGTCCATAACAAGAAGATCCGCCCGTTCAAGGTGACGGAGTTCACCCCGTTCCAGATCTCGGTGATCGACCTCAACGAGTACATCGAGAAGCGGCGACAATTCGAGGCGGATGAATGGCTCGACATCCTGATCAACTCCGTCGGCCTGAACCCCGATCATCTGAGCCGTCGTGAAAAGCTGCTCTACGTGATGCGGCTGGTGCCAATGGTCGAGGCGAATAGCAACACCATCGAGCTGGCTCCCAGAGAGACCGGCAAAACGTACCTCTACCGCAACCAGAGCTATTACTCGACCGTTCTCTCGGGCGGCAAGACCACCCCCGCCAGCCTGTTCATCAACAACGCCACCGGCAAGGTGGGCGTCGTCGGCAGCCGTGACGCCGTGATCTTCGACGAGATCGCCAACACTGACTTCACCGATCCCAAGGCCCTGGTCTCGATCATGCAGGGCTATATGCAGGACGGGAAGTTCAGCCGGGGCAAGAAAGAGATCCTTGCTTTCGCCTCGATCGTCCTGGTCGGAAACATCGACATCCAGGCGAGGCTCCCGCACGAAAAATACTATCACCTTTTCGAACCGCTCCCCGACTTCCTCCAGGTCGAAGCTTTTGTCGATCGGCTTCATGGGTATGTGCCCGGCTGGGAGATTCCCAAGATCCACCCCGGCTCCCTCGCCCAGGACTATGGGTTCATTACCGACTACTTCTGCGAGATCATGCACGAGCTTCGCCGCAAGGATGTGCTGGGCTCGTTGAAGACCCGCTACCAGTTGATGGACACTTCGACCGCACAGGCGGGGATCACTGGCAGAGATGTCCGGGGGGTCGAGAAGATCCTCTCGGGCCTGTTGAAACTCATGTATCCCCACGGCGAGCTGAGGGACGACCAGCTCGGCGAGCTTCTCACGCTGGCCATTGAAGGTCGCCAACGAGTCCGAAATCAGCTTCACCTGATGGCCCCAGGAGAGTATGGACCCGTTGTGCTGAGCGGCAAGCTGACTCAATCAGGCAAGACGATCACCCCGAGGCTCCTCGACAACGAGAGACAGCAGAAAGTCAGGTTGCCGAGTGCACCACGAATCGGCGAGGTGATCGGTTTGGCCGTGATCGGCGACGACCGAGGTTGTCTGCTGCACTTCGAGATGCAGGCCACCAAGGGTTCAGGCCGGATCATCAGCCTGGGTTCGATGCAGAAGGTCATGAAAGAGAGCGTTGCCGCCGCCGCTCAGTTCATCAAGACGCACGCCAAGGATGTCGGCCTGCCGAACGACTGGCAGGACAACTACGACATCGCCGTCCTGGCGACCATGATGGGGATTCCGAAGGAAGGGCCGTCCGCAGGGATCACCATCGTCACGGGGATCGTCTCCGCACTCACGGCTCGTCCCGTCCGCAACGACATCGCCATGACCGGCGAGATTACGATCATGGGCAAGGTCTTAGCGATCGGCGGCGTCCTGCCCAAGCTCCAGGCTGCGATCGATGCGGGCTGCAAGGAAGTCATCATGCCCAAGGAAAATGAACGGGACGTTGCGATGACCCCGGATTATGTAAGAACCAAGATCAGCGTGCGATTCGTGACAACCATCGAAGAGGTCTTGCAGAACGCCCTTCTGCCTCAAGGAGGATGATCGAGCCGCAGTATGCCAGGAATGACTCGCTCAGAGAGTTTAGTGCGATCGCCAACGAGTTGAAGCATTCCAACTTTTCATCACCCCAGCGCAGCCCATGGCGACAGGAAGAAAAAGAGCGTTGTCATGAGCCATCGACCAACGCGGCAAACCGCCCGGCGGCGTCGGCCCATGCGGAGCTGTCGCGCGGCTCGTAGACGGTGACGGGGAACGAGCGGGCAACCACGGCGCGGAGATCTGCAATCGAGCCGAGCTTCCGGCGGCCGATCGCTTGCATCAGAATGTTGCCGATTGCCGTTGCCTCGACGGGACCGGCATGGACAGGCCGGCCGCAGGCATCCGCGGTGAGCTGGCACAGCAGCGTGTTCTTGGACCCGCCGCCGACCACGTGGATTGTCTTGATGGTGGCGCCCAGGATGGATTCGAGCCGCTCGATCGTCCACCGGTACTTCAGAGCCAGGCTCTCCAGGCAGCAGCGGACAAGCGCCCCCTCGTCTTGGGGCGGCTTCTGAGCGGTCTGCGTGCAGAAGGCGGCCAGCCGGGTTGGCATGTCGCCAGGCGCCAGAAAGGAAGCATCATCGGGATCGACCAGGGCAGAGAAAAGGGGGGCAACCTGGGCCCGGGCGGTGAGCTCCTCGTAACTCATTTTCCGACCGGCGCGTGCCCAGGTCCGACGGCTCTCCTGGACGAGCCAGAGTCCCATGATGTTCTTGAGCAATCGAGTCGTCCCCGCCACGCCCCCCTCGTTGGTGAAATTATACCGCATCGTTTCGGCGTTGATCGCGGGATGCGGCACTTCCACACCCAGAAGCGACCAGGTTCCCGAGCTAAGGTAGCACCAGTCGGGTGGAACCGATGATGACGGCGAACTAGACGCCGGCACCGCGGCCACGGCGCTTGCCGTGTCGTGCGTGGCCGGTGCGATGACGACTACGGGCCGGGTCATCCCGGTCTCTTCCGCTACGGATTTCCGCAGTGGCCCAAGTTCGCTTCCTGGCTCTATCAGTGACGGCAGGATGGCACGCGGTAGTTCGAGAGCCTGGCAGAGCTCATCGGACCAGGTGGCGGTGCGAGGGTCGAGGAGCTGGGTGGTCGAGGCATCCGTATGCTCACCGGCGCGCCGGCCGGTCAGCAGCCAACCGAAAAGGTCTGGCATCATCAAGAGTGTCTCGGCCACATCGAGCAGTGGTGACCTGGCCTGTTTCAAAGCGAGGAGCTGGTAAATCGTGTTGAACGGCAGGAATTGTAAACCGGTGATCTGGTAGATCCGCTCACGAGCAATTCGCTGAAATGCCGCCTCGATCATTCGCTCAGTCCGCGCATCACGGTAGTGAACGGGGTTTCCCAGGAGTACGTCGCCTCGCCCCACCAGGCCAAAATCGATGCCCCAGGTGTCAACGCCGATTCCATCGGGCGTGGCCCCCAACGCGGCCGTCTTTCGCAGCGCCGTCTTGATCTCGTCAAAGAGCCCGGGAAGGTTCCAATAAAGTGTGTCGAGTAGCTTCACCGGACTATTGGGGAAGCGGTGGATCTCCTCCAGCGCGAGCCGGCTGCCATCGAAGCGGCCCAGCAGACCCCGGCCGCTCTCAGCTCCCAGGTCCAGCGCAAGGTAGCTGGTCGTAGTGGCCATGTGTGTCGGTCCTCCGCTCGAGAGCTGTGAATACGGCCAGACAGCGGGAGCTTGCCCGACATGGTGATCTTGATGCCATCACCTTTGGCGAACGCCTCCTTCTCGACATTCATCGTGAAGAAGAGAGTCCGCTACGGCAGTTGTCAAGCATATCGACCAGGGTTTGCTCCATGCTGTAAACCGGTTCCCAACGAGTTGCAATACGAAGCTTACTCGCATCGGCAACCAAGAGCGGCTGATCGACGGGGCGCATCCGCGCCGGGTCGATCCGGACCTCGACCGGTTGGCGGGACAGGGTGATGAGGTGGCCCAAGGCGTCTGCGAGTTTCGTTCCTCGACCAGATCCAAGGTTATAGATCTCGCCTGGTTTGCCGTGCTGGGCAAGGAGGCGGTAGCCGCGGACCACGTCGCGAACGTCGGTGAAGTCACGAACGACCTCGAGATTGCCAACCTCCAGATAGGCTTTGCGCCCAGCCTCGACCTCGGCGACCTGATGTGCAAGGGCCGCCAGGACGTAGGTCGGCGACTGCCGTGGGCCGGCATGGTTGAACGGCCGGACCATGACCACATCGGTACCGTGAGCGAGATGGTGCTGGATGCCCAGGATGTCGGCTGCGGCTTTGCTAGCCGCGTAGGGGTTGTTCGGTCGCAAGGGGCAGTCTTCCTTGACCGGCAGGTGCTCCGGGGCGGGATTGCCGTAGCAGACCCCCGAGCTTACAAGAATCACGCGAGGCCTGGGCTCCAGCGCGGCGGCCTTCACGGCCTCGAGCAGGTTGAGCGTGCCCCCCAGGTTCAAGGCCCAGGTGCCGCGTGGATCGGACAGGCTGGCGTGTGGGTTCGACTGCGCGGCCAGATGATAGATTACCTCGGGTTGCTTGCGATTCAAGAGTTCGGAGAGATGCGATTCATCGGCGTCGGCCAGATCGCAACTCTCGATCCGCACCGACCGGCTCAGGTGCGCCAGCACGGCTGGCCAGCGGCCTGATGCAGAGAGGCCGACGACCAGGTCTCCCGCGGCCACCAAGTGCTCGCAGAGATGGCCTCCCACAAAACCCGAGACACCCGTTACCAGCGCACGCACGTACGGCTCTCCCCAAGAAAGGAATCAGCCACTCGATTCCCGGTATGCTCCCGAGCGCACACGTTCGACCCAGGTGGAGTGCGTCTTGTACCAGTCGACCGTTTCGGCCAGTCCCTGCTCGAAGGTGACGGTCTGGGTCCAGCCCAGCTCAGACTCGGCCCTCGCGCAGTCAACGGCGTAACGGCGGTCATGGCCGGGGCGGTCCGTGACGTGCCGGATCAGGGTTGCCGGTTTACCGGTGAGTCGGAGCACGGCCTTGGTCACGTCCATGTTGTACCGCTCGCTGCGACCGCCGAAGTTATAGACTTCCCCCGCGCGGCCGCGGTGGAACGCTGCGGCGATGCCGCGGCAGTGGTCGCGGACGTGGATCCAGTCGCGAACCTGCATGCCATCGCCGTAGACGGGCAGAGGAACGTCCGCCAGGGCATTGGTGATGAACAGCGGGATCAGCTTCTCGGGAAACTGGTACGGGCCGTAATTGTTGGAGCAGCGAGTGATCACGGTGTTCATGCCGTGCGTGTGGTAAGCGGCACGGACCAGGAAATCGGCCCCCGCCTTGCTGGCGGCATAAGGGCTATTCGGGGCCAGCGGTGTGGACTCGGTAAACGCCGGCTCGTCGGGTTTGAGGGTACCGTAGACCTCATCGGTGGAGACCTGAACATAGCGCGGGGTTTTGGCCTCCCTGGCCGCATCGAGGAGGCACTGGGTTCCCAGGATGTTTGTCCGCAAGAATGGCGTGGCATCACTGATCGAGCGGTCCACGTGGCTCTCGGCCGCGAAATTGATAATTGCGTCGTAACCGCCGTCGGCTACCAGTTTCAGGACCGCTGCGCGGTCGGCAATGTCACCATGAACGAAGCGATATCGCGGATTGCCGGAAAGGTCCGCGAGGTTGTCGGGATTGCCGGCGTACGTCAGTCCGTCGAGATTGGTAATCGAGATGTCCGGGTCGACCTCCAGCTCGAGACGAATGAAGTTGGCGCCGATGAACCCGCAGCCCCCTGTCACCAGCATGCGTTTGATCGAGAACTCCATGCCCATCCCCGTTGCCGCTTGCGAAGTTAGCCCATACCACGAGATTCGCCAAGGTAATCAGCCAGGGATCAGCCCGGCAAGCCGTCTTGTGGCGGGGTGAGGTTTTCGGAGCTGAGATTGAGTGGTCAGTTCTCTTCCATTTCCGTCTCACCGGCGTCGGCATCGAGATGGTCGCTGGCCTCGGCCTCGGCAACGCCGTCATCGAGGATATGAGGCGATGGTGAAGCATCCGGCTCGAGATCCCCGTCAGGATGATCGGCCGGCTCGAGAGGAACAACGGCGGTTGGTTCTTCCTCGGGAAGCTTGGCCAGACTGCCGACGGTATCTCCCTCGTCCAGCCTGATCAGGCGGACCCCCTGGGTGTTGCGGCCGATCGGCCGGGTATCGGCGACCCGGGTGCGGATGAGGATGCCTCGAGCGGTGGTGAGCATGACCTCGTCGGCATCCGTCACCTTGGTCACGGCCACGACGGAGCCGTTGCGGTCACTGGTCTTGATATCGATGAGCCCTTTGCCGCCACGGTTCTGAGACCGGTACTCGGTCAACATGGTGCGCTTGCCGTATCCATTGCTGCAAACCGTCAGAAGGCTTGCCGGATCCTCCTCGCCGTTGGCGACCACCATGCCGACAACTTCGTCTTGCTCGTCGAGGGTGATACCCTTGACGCCGTGGGCGGGCCGGCCCATGGGACGAACGTCCGACTCGTCGAACCGGATGGCCATCCCGGAGCGGGTGCTCAGGATGACCTGGTCGCCGGTTTTGATGCGGGCCACGCCAATGAGCTGGTCTCCTTCTTCCAGACCCAAAGCGATGATGCCCCGGCCCAGCGGGCGACGGAAGGCCTTCAGCTCGGTCTTCTTCACGGTCCCACGGCGAGTAACCATCATGAGGCATTCGTCGGCGCGAAACTCGCGCACGGGAACCACTCCCGTGACCTTTTCTCCTTCGGAAAGCTGCAGCAGGTTGACCATGGCCCGGCCGCCCGAGGTGCGCGTGGCCATGGGCAGGTCGTAGACCTTGATCCAGTAGACCTTACCGCGATCGGTGAAGAGTAAGATGTAGTCGTGCGTGAGCGCGACGAACATGTGCTCGAGGAAGTCGCCCTCGCGGGTGTTGGTGGCCGTGATCCCGCGGCCGCCGCGGCCCTGGGCACGGTAGGTCGAGGGAAGCTGGCGCTTGATGAAGCCGTCGTGCGTGACGGTCACCACCATGTACTCCTCGCGGATCAGGGTTTCCTTGTCGTAGTCGCCAAGCTCTTCATCGGAGATGGCGCTGCGCCGCGGATTGGCATACTTGTCCTTGAGCTCGCGAAGGTCAGCGCGAATCAGGTCGAGGATCAAGCCCTCCTCGGCAAGGATTGCCTCGTAACCCGCGATGTCGGTCTTCAGGCCGGTGTATTCCTGGGCCAGCTTGTCGGCTTCCAGCCCCGTGAGCCGTTGCAATTGCATGGCCAGGATTGCATCGGCCTGCATCCGGGTGAGGCTGGTCGATGCCTTGGCCTCGGGATCATTCAGGGCTCGCCGCAAGATCTCGGCCGAAACTTCCATGGCCATGAGCCGGGTGCGCGCCTCAGACGGGTTGGCCGATGAGCGGATCACGCGAATGATCTCGTCGATGTGGTGCAGGGCAATCAACAAGCCCTCGACGATATGGGCGCGCTGGCGGGCCTGGCGAAGCTGGTACTGAGTCCGCCGGCGGATCACGTTGATCCGGTGCTCGACGAACAGCCGCAAGAATTCTTTCAGAGGCAAGGTCCTGGGCCGGCCGTCAACCAGCGCCAGCATGATCACGCTGAAGGTATCCTGGAGTGGCGAGAACTCGTAGAGCTGGTTGAGGACGACAGTGGGGTCTTCACTCTTCTTGAGCTTGACCACGATCCGCACCGGCTGCTTGCGGTCGCTCTCGTCCACGATGTCGGCAACGCCCGTGATCCGCCCACCGTTAACCAGGTCGGCCAGCTTCTTGAGCAGGGGCTCCTTGGTGAGCTGGTAAGGAATGTCGGAGAAGACGATCTGGGCCCGGCCGTCTTTCTGCTCCTCGACGCTCGAGCGGGCCCGCACGACGACCCGGCCCCGACCGCTCAGGTACGCCTCCTTGATGCCAAACCGACCGCAGATCGTGCAGCCGGTGGGAAAGTCGGGCCCCGGTAGGATTTCCATGATCTCGTCGAGCTCGATCGCCGGGTTGTCGATATAGGCGATCAAGGCGTCGCAGACCTCGCCGAGATTGTGTGGTGGGATCGATGTCGCCATCCCGACGGCAATACCGCCCGAACCGTTGACCAGCAGGTTGGGGAACTTTCCCGGCAGGACCCGCGGCTCCTGGTACTTCTCATCATAGTTCGGCTGAAAGTCGACGGTGTCGAGATTGATGTCCTCGAGCATGTCGGCTGCTACCGGGCTGAGCTTCGCCTCGGTGTATCGCATCGCCGCCGGGGGCAATCCGTGAATGCTGCCAAAATTGCCTTGCCCGGTAATCAGCAGATGCCGCATGTTCCACCACTGGGCCATGCGGGCCAGTGTGGGATAGATCGAATTATCACCGTGCGGGTGATAGCGCTTCATCGTCTCGCCGACGATTCCGGCGCACTTGCTCGTGGACGAACCTGGATTCAGCCCCAGATCGCGCATCGCCACCAAAATCCGCCGCTGTGAGGGCTTGAGCCCGTCGCGGACATCTGGTAAAGCGCGACTGATGATGACCGACATCGCGTAGTTGAGGTAGCTCTCCTTGAGCTCCTCTTCGATGTCCAGCGGTAGGGGGGCAAGCGGCTCGGCGGGCGGGGGTAATTCAGCGGTACTCACAGTGGGTCGATCCCTCGGCAAACCTCGAATGGCATCTCACCGCCAGGAAGGCGCCAAGCTGCATAATATCCCTGGCAGGTAGCTCCTCCGCAAAGGATCTTGATTATAACCCATCATGCCCCGATACGCAACCTGGAAGGATCCCGCTGACTGGATTTAAGTCCAGGCCGCATAAGGGTTTTTGAGAGAAAAGCCGGACAGGGCCGACCCCGCAAGCCGGGCCCACGCCCGGAGGGTGGGGAGCCCCCCGCCTGTACTGACCTGTCCTGCCCCTTTGGGGCGTGTTCGCAGGCTACGTCTCAGTCTCGTGCCCCGGCTCCTGGACAGGACCTGAAAGGACCGTAACAACCCAGCACGGGGCAACGCCCCGTCCTTGGGCTCCCCATCTCAGCTTACGATTAGATCGCTAGATGCATTTGCTTAGCAACGGGCTTTAGCTGAAGCAATTGGGCGACGGCATCGGCGGGGAGATTGGCGAGTTCCTTCGGCTCCATCTTGTGAAGTCCGCCGCCGTACACACGGCCTTCCTTGATAAGATGCTCTCCGGTCAGTGCCTGCAAGTGCGACAATATGAGCGGATAGAGATCAGGCCGGGCGGCCATGGCCGCTCTCATTTCGCCTTTGGGGTAAAGCAGGAGATAGACGTTTGCCGCAGTTGCCTGAGACTTGTTCCAGAAGAAGCGGAACGGGTTTCCGTCGCTCCCCTGGCGTCCCATGTAGGTGCAGAGGAATGACGCGGGAGGCCGCTTCTCCTGTGAATACCAAGGTGTCCGGCGGCTGGCCAGATAGCCGGAATGGATGCCCCGCTTCTTGCCTTGCTCAACGTATCTCCAGAAGTCGGGGTGTCGCTGCTTGATGGTATCCTCTGGCAGGTCGCAATCGATAAGGACCAGCGGCTTTTTGAGCCTTGGGCAGCCGTCCGGTTCGGACTCGATGACGGCATTTACCAGGTGCCTGGAGCTGGGGAGGATCGGCCGAAGATATTCACGGGGGATTCCTTTTCGGATCGCCTCATCCCGTTCGAGGATGAAAAACGCGTTGGCTCCGGTGGCCAGGCCACGCTTGATGGAGAAGAAGTCTCCCAGCGTGTGGGATTGCTCTGCGGCGATCGTTGAACCATTTGATAGCCCGGTCCATTTCTTCGCCTGCCGGAGTGTCGAAAGGGCGATCATCTCCGAAGACGCCGGGTCGGTGATCGGCCCATCGAAGGAAAAGCGGACCTGATGATGATCCGGCGCGGGGGATTTCTCAAACACGACAATAGCGGACGTAACAAGGGCATCGCAAAATTGGGCGTCAGATGGGCAATATCTGTGGATATGAAGCAATTTGACGTGGTCGGTCAGATAGGTTTTGACTGTGGCACCGTAATTCACGTCCATGAATTCCGACGGAATCAGCCAGATGGCGAGGCCACCGGGGGCCATCCAGGCATCGCATAGCAGCAGGAAATGGGCGTAAAGCCCGGCCAAGCCGCTGATGTCGAGGCCGAAACGGTCAGCGGTCAGTGTTTTCAGCCGCTCTTTGTCGGCTCGGTCCACGTGATGGTGCCGTACATAGGGTGGGTTGGTAAGTACCAGGTTATAGAGCCGGTCGGGAGAAACCCGCGTGAAATCATCCGGCACGATCCGCAGGCCGGAGGCTCCCCAGAGGCTTTTGGCGGCGTCGGCGAATGGCGGGTCGATCTCCACCCCGCAAGCATCGGCCAAAGCTTGCGGCGGAAATGTCCGGCGAAGGGCCGAGTAAAACGAGCCGGTGCCGATGGCGGGGTCGAGGAATACCACGGCGTCGGTGCGGCCCTGCCATAGGCCGAGGGCATACCGGGCAATGTCCAGTGCGAGATTAGGTGGCGTGGCGAACTGCCCAAGCCGGTTACGCTCAGCGCCGGTTTTAGCCGCGTCTAGGCGTTCCTGAATGCTCTGCCGCTGTGTCTCGATGTCGAGCACGCTCATATCCCCAACTGGTCGAGGTCGCTGATTCGGTGTTCCCATATCCAATCTATGCCCTCTGCGGCTTCGTAGCCAAGATAGCCGCTGTCGAAGTAGCCGCACAAGAAGAGGATAAACTCAACCTCTTTGCCATGGGCCGCGTGCAACTGAGCGATCTTGGTGGCCTCTTCCTTCCGCCGCTTGTTTGTGTTTGTGAAATCACCCGCCGATTTGGCTTCGATCAGGATGGGGAAGCCGCTGGGCTTCGGGTTCTTCCGCTGAATCACCACGTCGATGGGGATGTTAACTTTACGCTGCGTGCCGACGACGACGTTCATGCGGAATGTAAATGTGCCTGGCTCCATCTGGTTGAGCGGTTTGCTGGCGGGGTGGGCTTTCAGGTGGTAGCCACGTGCCTGCAAGTACTCTCCAATCATGTCGAGCTGCCGCTTTTCCTGAGCGTTGCGGACGATTGGATCGGATACCGCTCCGCACAGCCGGTCGGCAACGATAGTGGATGCCCGGTAGCGTTCCTCTTCGGTCGGGGGTTGTTTCGTGGTGATCCAGGGAAATATGTCAACGTCAAGCATCCGGGTGATGACGTCGGCGATCCTTGTCAGGTTTTCCTCAAGGATGGGGACCGGCATCCGCAGCGGAATCGCTTTCTTCTCCTCTATGACGCTAACATGGGGCTAGAACAGCCAACAGGGCCGCCCGCAGAGCCGTACACTAACAGAGGATTTGTGAATAACGCAGAGCGGGGTGGGAGCCTCTGATTTGTGCGGCGAAAGCAAGGCATTGATGGCTTGCCAGTGCTGCCAGGGCGGGATAACGTCGTTACATGCCATAGCCGGGCCACAACTTGCGGCCTACCTGGAATACCATCGTGTGAATCCGTGCGGGCAGTCCGATGAACTATTGGCTCACCGTGTTCAATGAGGTGACATGGCGGCAATTCCGCGAGATGCCGTCAAAGATTTGTGCCTACTCCGAACCCCGGGGCGGGCGTTTTGCGAAGATCGAATTGGATGATCGACTCATATGCTACATATCAAGAAAAATGGTCTGGGCGGGCGTTCTTCGCGTGACGGGTGATCGTTTCCGGGATCAAAGCCGGATTTACGAAGGCGGCAATTTCCCCATTCGATTTCCGGTCGAGCCGCTGACTGTCCGCGACATTGATGACGCGGTGCCAATGTCGAGACTGGAAGGGCGTCTTACCTTCTTCCCGGCTGGCAGCACGAGCAAAAGCTGGGCACCTTATCTGCAAAAATCGCCCAAAAAGCTCTTTGCTCCCGACGCTGAGGCACTCATTAACATGATTGAAGAGAAGCAGAGAAATGCATAACTTAGAAGGCGGCGGCTTGGCGAGGGAGCGGAAAAGGGACACTACTGAATAACGCTTCCTTAGCCTTTAAGCCCCTAAGCCGCTTGCTTCAAGCGTTTACGTGCGTGTCCCCGAGGCTTCCTGCCCTCACAGACGGTCGATATCAGTGACTTCCCTTCCCCTCCGCGGGTTGGATACAACTCGTGGCGCCCCGAACCTGACCTAACTCCGTTCCGCACAGACCTCTAACGATAGCCCGGTATTCCGCCGCGATTTCCGATGGGCTGCGCGACGGCACAGGCTGTTGTCGCGGCGGAGTAGCGGGCTATCGCTAGAACGCCTGCTTCCCAAAGCCGCCACAAATCTCATATCCCCAAAGCGTTGCTCATCTTCAGGGCCAAATCAAGTCGGAACCTCGTCATTTCGTCGGACCAGCGGCTGGCTTGCAGGCGCCACAGAGAGCAAGTCGTCGTCGTCGGCCGGTCGGCTACCAGGTCATGCACCAGGGGCCCGGCGGCATCAACGCGAACCGCAGCGGTGATACCGTGCTCGCCCCCGGGCGATACCATTCTCGTGATCGCGCCCATGAAGCCACTGCTCGTGCTGGAAGCCCTGAATCAACCGGCCCATGAGGCATTTGCCGCAGGTCCGGGGAAAACTCAACAACCATCTGGCCGATGATCTGGCCTGGTGCGACGATCATTCGTGGTAACTGTTCAGTCCCCTCAGCGGCACGAGCTTTGCTCTCGATAAGCTGGGCATCTGAGGCTGATTAGGGATCACGGACTTCTCATGTTAGGTGTTCATCTTAAATCGGTGATTACATACCCAATAA
>JBAUOX010000295.1:0-13836 GCA_049579985.1 Isosphaeraceae bacterium
CCCACTGTGCCAGCCGCTACGGCCGCTCCGAGGTCGAGCGATGGTATTGGGAAGTCTGGAACGAGCCGAACATCATGTACTGGCGGGAGACGGCCGAGGACTACCACCGGCTCTACGACCACGCCGCAGACACCGTCAAGCGGGCGCTGCCGGCCGCGCGCGTGGGCGGCCCGGAGATCGCCGGGACGAGAACTCCGGAGGCGGCCCGGTTCCTCCGCGACTTTATCGAGCACTGCCTGCGCCGAACCAACCACGCCACGGGCAAGGTCGGCGCCCCGCTCGATTTCCTCGCGTTCCACGCCAAAGGCTCGCCGCGAATCGCCCTTGGCCACGTCCAGATGGGAATCGCCACCCAGCTTCAGGACATCGATCGCGGGTTCGAGGTCGTCGCCGGCTTTCCCGCGCTGAAGCGGTCGGCGCAGCTCGAGGCGATCACGAGTCCCTGCCGGCAGCGGCCGCAAGCCGGCGCGCTCTCACTCAAGTTCCCTCTGCCGCGGCAGGCCGTCTCGCTGGTCACGCTGCGGTGGTGAATCAAGGGGCGAGGGCTTGTGAAAAATGGGAGAATGAACGAGAATTCATCGGCTCTGCAACGAATGAACCAGCGGCGACGCAACAGCCAGTCGGAGCGACCGCTATCGGGAGCCTACAGTGCTGATCAGTGAAAAAATCAATCACGCGTTCAACAAACAAATCGGCCACGAGTTCGGCAATTCGATCCAGTACCTCGCCATCGCCACCCACTTCGAGAGAGAGTCACTGTTCGGGCTGGCGAAGATCTACTACGTGCAGGCTGACGAAGAGCGCGAACACGCCATGAAGTTCGTCAAGTTCTTGCTCGACGCAGGGGGCAAGGTCGTCATTCCCGCGATCTCCGCGCCCCAGAGCGAGTTCGAGTCGCCGCTACAGGCCGCGCAACTGGCGCTCGATGCGGAGATGGTCACCACCCGGCAAATCTACGATCTGGTTGCGCTGGCGACGGACGAGAAGAACTACATCGCTTCGAACTTCCTCCAGTGGTTCGTCAGCGAGCAGCTCGAGGAAGTCTCGAGCGCCGAGGCGCGGCTCAAGGTGATCGAGCGGGCAGGCCCCAGCGTGCTCATGGTCGAGGCGTACCTGGCTCACGAAACGAAGTGAGCGGGATACACGCGGGTTCCTGGCGAGTGGCGGGAGAACAGTGGCCAGTGGCCAGTGAATCTGGAGGGAGTGGCGAGAGAACTGTTGCGCTGGTTCGGGCAGGGTCTTTTGACCCGCCCGTCCTCTGCGACCGACGGTCTCCCAGTCCCCGACCGTAGGCGCGTCACCTGGAGACCTACGGTCGACCGAACGGCGGGGTCGGGAGACCCTCGCCGAACAAGCTCATCTTTCCTCGCCACTCTTCCCTCGCCACTCCCTCTTCACCGGCCACTATTCTCTCGCCCCACGCCCCACGCTCCACGCTCGCCTTGGGCAGAAATGCCAAGGATTGACGGACTTCTACAGCCCTTCGATGACGAGGCGAAAACCGATATCGATCTGGGCTTTGTTACAGAACCCGCTTTTCGCGTCGCGGTCCTGGAACCAATAGGGACGATTATCATTGAAGCTGCGACCACGCAATTCCACCATTTTCAAGTCGTTTTCGACGGGTCGAGTCCACTCCATGCCATTACCGGCCATGTCGCGACAGCCAAACCGGCTGAGGTCCTTGGTTGCAGCGCCGACCGGGAGAGGCCCTTTCCCTTCTCGCCCGATTGCCATCTCGCCCATGGCATTCAGGGACCAGCCACGAAGAAACGGTCCGCGGTCGTCATGTTCGGAATCCTCGGTCTGACGGTCATAGAAGCCGGAGGCCTTGTCCCACTGCTCGAGGGTGGGTAGGTCTCCGCGGAGCTTGGGAGTGGTGTTCGGTACCAGCCAGTGGGCGAACTCCTGGGCTTCTTGGGCCGTAATACTGAAGACGGGCCAGGACCCTGGCTGCTTTTGAAGAGCCGTGCGCCGCTGATCGAGACCTGGAGTGCGTCCCTGGGCGACTCCACGTTGATCTTCGAGAAAGGTGTCGAACAGTTCGTTCCAGACCTTATTCTCCATGATGTAGAAGGGTGAGGTGGGGCCGCCGTTCCCTGGTTCGACGGCAATCAGCACGAAAACCACGCTGAGGCGGTCGGAGAGGTGGCGAACGATGCGGTCAGGATAGATTCTGTTGTTGGCCAGCCTCTGCAGCTTGGAACCCTCGGCTGCTTGGAAGCCGACTGGCAGAGGAGCGACCGTCGGGCGGACGATCCTCAGCGGGATCGACAACTCTCTGACATTGTGGCCGGCTTGGACCCGCAGGTGCAGCGCGATCGGTTCCGAGGTTGGCCTGGCGTTCAGGTCGGCCGTGACCTGGAATTCGAAGAGCTCACCAAAGAAGGTGCCGACTTGCTTGGTCTCGACGTCCGCAGGTCGATCGGGGAAGGAGACGTCCAACTTGGTGCCTGGTTTGCCCCCGCCGATCTGGAGCCGCACCAACTGGGCATCCTCGCCGGCGGCCACCTCCAGGCTCGCCGGCTCGGGCGTAACAGTGAATTCCCCGGGCAAGGGAGGTCGGATCCAGAGCAGCCATGGGACGCCGAGGACTCCCACTGTCATCACTCCCGCAAGGGCCAGCCAGGAGCGGCGATGGTGCAGCCGATCGGCCGGGCTCGAAGGAGAGGGCTCCGACGGGGGTACGACGAGCCGGTGGAACTCCTCGGCCAGCGCCCGCGCCGACGATGGACGTCGTTTCGGGTCCTTCTCAAGGCACCTCAGGACCAAGGCCTCAACTTCCGGCGCGACGTGAACCTCAGGATTCTTTTCGGCAAACGGGGGAGGGGAATTAAAGAGGTGGCCAACAAACACCAGGTTCTGCCCACCCGTAAAGGGGAGGTACCCGGTCAAAAGCTGGTAGAGAATCACCCCAACCGAGTAGATGTCGCTGGTGGCTTTCACGGCCTCGATGTCGCCCTTGATCTGTTCCGGGCTCATGTAAAAGGGGGTGCCCAACGACTGGCCGAGCTGGGTGAGCTCATCGCCGGGTTCACTGGAATTGAGGATCTTGGCGATGCCGAAGTCGAGGATCTTGAGAGTCTCCTGGCCGGGAGACGGGCCATCCTGAAGCATCAGGTTCGGGGGCTTGAGGTCTCGGTGGACGATGTCCATGTCATGCGCGACCTGGAGCGCATCGCAGAGTTGCCCCAGCATGCGCTCGACCCAGGCAAGCGGCATGGGTACCTTGGGCTGGAGCCGCTTATCGAGGCTCTGGCCTCGGACGAATTCCATCTCGATGAAAGCCTCTCCCTCGGGCAGGACATCGGCGTCATGAACGGCGACGATGTGGGGGTGGGAGAGTCGCGCCATCGCCTTAGCTTCCCGGCTGAACCGCCGCCTCCATTCCGGGTTGCTGGAGATTCCGGGGGCGATGGTTTTCAAGGCTCGCTCGGTTTCGAGCTTCAAGTGCCGAACCAGGTAGACCTTACCCATGCCCCCCGCGCCCAGCTCGCGGAGCAGCAAGTACTTGTTGAAAAGGACGCAGCCGCCGCCGGCAGGGAGAGGCGCACTGGTTTTGGTGGACAGTCTAAGGTCACTCTGAGGAACGACCGGGCCGGCGCCGGCCGCAGGGGTATCAGTGTCCGCCGGCGTGATCGTTCCGGCTGTTTCCTGACGCGATTCCATCCCCGAAACGGCGGGGCTCTCATTCCCCTTGAATGTCCCAAAGGTCACGTCGTCAGACGCATGTTCGCGGGAACCGCGCATCACTTGCAGGGACTCCTGGGGGGCGAGCTCGGACGACTGCGATCGGGTCGCTCTTGACCGACGGAACACCAAAGTAGGCAAAGCTTGGCGTGACGCCAAGGCAGCCCGGCGTCAGGTCAAGCATTGCCGGGGTCAGTCGTCTGCCTGACCCCGGGATCATTATAGTGAGTCTGGCCAGGAACTTGACAGCAGAAGCGGCTGGGCTGAGTTCCGGAATCTCCTCAGCTCAGTAGTACCAGATCAACTCGACTCGGAGCATGTCCTTGTACCAGAAGTCCTGGGTCAAGCAGTGCGCGTAGCCAACATAGAGGCTCGCCCGGTCGTTCAACTGACTGCCTCCGCCGGGGCGGTTGTAGTCGCCGAGGCCGAAACGCACGCCGATTTTCATGTTGACGATGGTGTCGCTCGCGGCCGACTGGATGCCCTTTGCCGTGGTCTGGTACCCGCCCAGCGCTGTCCAGCCCACGAACTCCGAGATGGGTGCCACGCGGAAGTTATCTGTCAGCACCAAGTTATAGAACACACCCAGACCGTAGTTGAGGATGTTTCCCGCGAACGGCTTGCCGGGCAGAGCAATCGAAGTCGAGCCATTGATCGGGATCCAGTCCCGGAACTCGCCCAGGAAATAGAACCTCTCGGAGAGCCGCTGGAAGGCCAGTATGCCAGGTTCCAGACTGGGATGGTTCGTTCCCAGCCCGAGACTGCCGGCCCCAGTCGGGACATAGGTCTTGAACTGGAAGGTGTAAAACGCATCGGGTTGGGCGATGAACGCATACTTGAACCCGAGATTCATGTCGCCGAAGCCGGTGGCCTTAGGGTTCGCCTGGGGGTCGATGTACCGAACGGGCACTTCCACGAAGGCGGACATGTTCGGCAAGGGGGCGAACTCGACATAGGTCGAATACTCCTGGTAGTTGTTGACTCTGCCATTTGCATTCGTGGGGCCAAATGCCCGCAGCACGGCATCACGTTGTGCCACGTTTGAGAAAGGCTGTTTCCCCCCCCCAAAGAAATAACAACCGCACTGCGGATAGAAGTATTCCGCTCGGTCGGGGCGGTTCATGTCGTAGGCGTCGTCGTAGCGCAGACGGATGTTGCTTCGCGGCACCGCACTATCGATGTAGCCACCCAGGCCGCCGATTCCCTGATTATAGGCCACGGCAGCCCCGGCTCCCCCGAGTGCGGCGGACTGCGTGCCGCCGAAGCCTGGCTCCAAGGCTTCTCTAATGGCCTGCGTGGCCTCGGTTGGCGGGGGTACGGGTGTCGGCCCCGGGGGCGCTGGAACGGCCCCTGGTGTCACTGGGTGGCCGGCCGGCTCAGGCTTGGTCGGGGTCGTCGGACTTTGAGGGGTTTGCGCGATTCTCGGAACCGGGTCGGTGGATGGGGAAGTCTGGCCCAGGCCGACCCGCGCAGGCACGATCCCCAGGGCGAGAGCAAGCACCGCGACCACCGTCGATGGACATTTCTTGGACCAAGGCATGTTTGTTCCCTCCTCGACGTCCTGTCCAGCAGAGGAAAGCGACCGAGTCACCGACCCGACAGGGAAGGTGAAAAGTGATGTAACGTCGCGGCTGGCCGGCTCGAGGGAGGTCGGTGGCGCGGACAGGTCAAGACGTTAAATCGGTTGCAGGACCGGTAGGTCTGAATCTGTTTTGACGATCGTATTGCGAATCGCGGTCGAATCGCTCGAAACGATCCTATGATACTGCGGCGAATTCCGGCCAAAATCCGCGCATTTTGTCGAATAGGTCAGGCCATTGCGTGACTCCCGGGCGGCCCTCGAGTGTCCCGTTTGGCCGGGCGGAAAGTGAACATGAAGGAAGCTGGTTGAGCTCTACCGCACTAGGGAGATGGTTCCCGGTTCGACTCGGAAGCCATGGCTCCCGGGCCAATGATCAGGGCCTGAAGAGACTCGGGCAGTGTGGAGGAGTACACTAAACTCGTGTATTGCTGGCGGAGCCGGTCGTAGCGGTTTCTGAATCCGTCGTCGAGTTGCTTGAGGGTCGAGGCGCGGGATAGGGTTTCCGTGACGACCCGGAGGCGGTCCGCGGAGGGAAGTGCGACCTGCGGGCTCCCACCCCGACCGTTCCATGAGAAGCGCAGCACGACGGGGAGGGCTTGCCCGGGGTCACGTACGAGGGACGCGAGATCATCGGGGGCAGGCGGGCTTTTCAAGGTCGTGTCACGATCTGGGTCGTGGTTGACATCAAGCAGGAAAACCTGGTTTCCTCTGGTTTCAGAGAAGTACTGGGAGATCTCCTCCAGCTCGACTTCCTCGCCCTCCCCGGCTCCCAGGCGCAAGGCCGTTGCATCGGTCGTGTGCCGCTCGTCCCCCACATAATAGATGACAATGATCTCCGTGGGAGCCTCGTCCAAGCTGGTTTCGGGCTTGATGAGAGCCTTGTGAATCTTCCCGAGGAGGTGCAGGACGTGGTTCCGCCGTGCTGCTTCGCCGACAAGGGGACCATAGAGGTATCCGTCTTCCTGGAAGGCCGGACTCTTGAACCGACCGGTGGACTGATCGACGAGCCGGGCCTTGAACGCACTCAGCGCCTGGTCTCGGAGCTGATCCGCCTTGTAGGGACCGACGCCGATGACCAGCAGGTGGAGCCGCTCCCAATGATCTTTGGCCTCGCAGGTGACGGTGAAGTCTCCGGCAGCGATCGACTCCGTGGGCACTCCGGCCAGGTCGACTTTGACATGGCTCGTCGGAGTAGCCAGGCGTACTCCCGTTTCGAATCGGTCCTCGAGCTCGTTATCGAGCTGGGGCACGAGCTTGAGCTTCGAGCACAGCGTCCCGTTCACGCGCACGAGAAGATCGGCGTTCTCGAACTTCTGGTGCGCGCCGGCGCTGTCCCAGATCACTCGTCCCTTGAGAACGACCCAACTGCTGGGCAAAGGCTCGGAGAATTGGGCGCGATTGTTGGTCAGGATTTCCGGCTTGAACTCTCTCCCGCCAGCCTTCGGCGCCACGAGAGCGTCAATGACAACCCGCACGGGCCGCTGGACATACCTCACGGTCACATGGTCCTTCTTCGTTCCCCCCGCGTTCTTGGCTTGCAGCTCGAAGCGGTTCTCCTCCGGCCAAAGCTCGACTTTCAGCTTCCTTTCGAAGGCGCCGGCCCAAGCGCCGGGCCTGGCCGGCGCGGCGTCGGATTGAAATAACACCACATGCTTGCCCGAGTCATTGCGCTGGACCAGCTTGATCTCGTGCGGTGGGCTGGCCGAGCGCACGCTGAACTCGACATCGCACAGTGGTGTCGGGAGTTTCTGCTTGTCACCGGGGCTGACGATCTCGACGACGAGGGGGAAGATCTCTTCACCCTCGGGCTGCCGTGGAGGCCGGTATGTGATGGTCTCTGACCGGCCAGGTTCCCGGGACCGGCCCTGGTCGTTCGAGACCCAGATCCGAAATCGGTTCTCCCCTGGCTCCAGGGGAAGCTCGGAGACCGACATGGTCCAGTGGTCTGCCTTGCGATCAAAGGTGGCTTTCTGGTCGAGCCACTCCACGCGGCCGGGCCCCCCTTGTCCACTCCGTTCGATTTCCACCCGGGCGTCCTTGGGACTCAAGTCGGCCGGGGAATCGACTCGCGCCGTCAAGTCGGCAAAAGGCCGGCCCTGGATCGAAGTTATGGCTACTTGGCTGACCCGAGGGGGGCGCAGATATCGCACCGGGACCACGTCACTCAACCTGGTTGCCCCCCAGATGTTGCTCAGTCTAAGCTGAATACGGTTGTCACCGGACTGCTGGGGGGTGATCCGGGCCGTGAGTCGTCCTCCCGCGTTGTCGAGGATGGGAACCTGCGGTACTTCGGTCCCGTTGAGCAGGATCGCGGACCGGAAGGACTGCTGATCCTGCCGGAGCTTGAGACGAGCGAAGAAACGGACCGGCGGCGACTGGCCGGTGGGTCCGTCGTAGACCACCCGCTCGGGCGGTTCCAGACCAATCAAATCGATCTCGGGGAGCGGCGGCTGGTAGCGGACCGTCAACAGCAGGACGCTCGAGTCGCTATCAGCGACCCGGGCTTGAAGACGGATAGTCTGGACCCTGGTATCGGGGAGGAGTTTGATCTCTTCTTGAAAATCGAAGGCCGAGGCCTTACCTGGATGAAAATCACTCAAGCGCCGCACTCGTCCTGTACCATCGTCGAGAGTCCCCTCGCTCAGGGCGGCTTTCCCTTCGATCCGGCCGTCGATCCGGATCCGCGGCACTTCGACCAGAAAGTCGAGCGGCTGACCGCCCTGGGGGATCCGCGCGGGGGTCGGAGCGCCCCCACCCAGAGCTGAGAAGGCCCTGAGGGCGATGGCGGGCGGCAGGGCCTTCTCTTTTTTCTGGAACACCACTTGAATTGCCTGCCGATGGGTTTCCAGCTCAGCATCTCGGGGAGCCAGGCCGGCCGGAGACACTTCCAGCGCGATCTCGTTGGTACCAGGCTGGAGCTTGATGGACTTCTCGAAGCGCAACGGGCTGGGGCCCACCTCGACCAGAGCGGGACCGGCTGCGGGGCCAGCTCCCTGAAGCAGACGCACACGGAGCCGCTCGCCCTCGAGGGCTCCCTTGATCCGGGCCGAAACGTTCAGTCGCTCTTCGCCGACGACCTCGCGCTGCCTTGGCCTGTCCACCTCAATGGTCGGCGGCTCGGGCACGAAGCGGAACTGATGCTTGTACGTGAACTCCTGGGGGGTTGGTTCGTTGGTGCGAATCATGGCTGTGGCGTCGTGCCATCGCCGCGGCGCAAGCCGCCGTCCCTGCAGCTCGGCCGTCCAGGCCCGCGCCGCGGTAGGGGGAAACGGTTGCGGGTCTCCTCCGTCCAACGACCAGCGGACTGAACCGATGGCCTCGAGCGGGAAGCTCCGGTCGGTGACGGTCAGTCTGAGCCTGCCGGGTGGCTGCCGTGACATGCTGCCGCCCTCATTGTCGCGCTCACCGGGAGGGTCGAGCAACAGGTCCGCCCTGGGGGGCGGGAGAGGAGGTCGAGGCTCTGGACCCATGATCAGCTCGCGGAGCAAGCCGGGCCGCTGCAATCCGCGATACTTCGCTGCCTCTGCGAAACGGGTCGGCGCGTCCGTCTGTTCGATGTTGAAGTGCCAGCCCAGGAAGTCCTCGAGAGCCTGGTCGCTGAGGTCGTAGGTCCCCAGCGGGGTCCAGGCGAGCCACCGCGGCGTTTGACCAGCGGCGGCTTGGGGCGCGAAGAAGAGGGAGACAAGCGGCTTCCGCTCAGCGATCGCCCGCTCCAGTTTGATTCGCACCCACTCAGGTTGAGCGTTGGGGCGCTCCCGCCAGAGACGAATCTCTTCCCCCGGGTGGTTGCTGAAGATGGACTGTGCCAGCGCTCCCGGCGCTTCGAGGAGAACCCCTTTTCCATCCCGAATAATGCCAGTGATTCTGTCCCCTTCGCGGAGCGGGTTTCCCTCGGCAGCCTTCTGGACGACGAGACCTCGACCGCCTGGAGCAAGATGCACTCCCTGCAGTCGTTTCAACTGCTCCAGGCTCGACTCGAGATCGGCCAGGTCCCAGACCGAGACGGTTTGATCTTCTGATGCGGATACAAGCCAGCGTCCGTCGCCGGAGAAACTCAGGCCGCGGATCGTGTCAGTGTGGCCGCTGAGCTCGCGGACCTGCTGCCCTGTCGCGCCGTCATACAACTTCAAGCTCGGGGCGCCGAAGCGATCGAGCAGGGCCACCGCGAGCACCGGCAAGCCGCGGACCGAACCAGGCCCCGGGGCAGAGAGTGCGAAGTCGGTCAGTTGGTCCTCGGGCTGGAGCTGAACCTGCCCTTCCAGGTTTCCATTCCGCCAGAGGGCGACCGACCTATTGTCGTGGCCGATCTGCCACTCATGACCTGCCGGGTCGGGAGGAATCGCCCACCCATTGGTCTGCGCCGAGATCCCTCTGGTCTTGAGGTCGACGATGAAATCGCCGGGCGACGGCGTGCGGGGCGGATCGCCCAGGCGAGCCTTGGGCTCCCGGCGAAGGAGTAATCCCCAGTCCTCGCCCTTGCGGACCAGGGCCGCCTGCCGCACCGTCAGGCCCGGGTTGTGAAGAGTTTGAATCGGATCCGACTTGCCGGCCAGCAACTCCTTGATGGAGAAGATCATGACCTCGTGATCGGGCCTGAACGCCACCGCCAAATGCTCCCCGGTGGGAGCGACGGCCAGGACCGGCATGGGCGGCTTCGATGCGGGCACGGCACCGAGGCTGAAGCGCGCCCGGACCTGGCCAGGCAAGGCTGGATCGAGAGAATGAAGCTGCAGCAGATACTCGATCTGGGAAGCGGGCGGAGCTCCAGGCTGGACGAGGGGGAGCCGGGCCAGGAGGATGGCCGCCTGCTGCGGCGCGCCGCCAGGAGGGGCGCCAAACAAGGCCATCGCGCGGGGCACATCGACTCTCCCATCGTCAGCCGCGGGAAATTGGACCAGTGTCCCGACCCCGAGACCGCCGTTTGCCTGCTGACTCCAGGACCTCAACTGCCCGGCGCGGGCCCCGCTCTCATAGCTTGCGGTGACCAGGCCGTTGGGCCCGAACCAGTCGATCAGAACGTTATAACGGCCGTCCCGTCGCTCTGTTGCATGCGCCGGCTCCGCCGCGAGGTTCCAAAGCCGGAGCAAGCCGTCGCCCCAGGCGATGGCGACGTCGATCTCGCGGGGGCCGGCGCCACGGCGGCGTACGACAAGGCGGGGCCGGTCTCCGTTAGAGGTGGGCAAGGGGAGTCCCGGTAGTGTCGCCAGCGGTCGTCCGCTCTCGACGTCCCAGACCCGCACGACGCACTGTTCCCCTTCCTTGGCAGCCGAGGCGAGCACGACCGGATGGCCCAGCTCGACCGGGCCTATCGCAAGCGCCAGGACCCCTCCCCGATGGCCCCGCAGCGGCCGAAGGCGGCGGGGATTCGAGCGCGTGTTGAACACTTCGATCTGCCCCTGGTCGAGCTTCATCTCCTCCGGGATCAACGTGAGCGGCATGAAAAGGCCCGGTTTGCGAAATCCCGCCGCCATGCCGCGCATGAGCCCTTGCCCGGCCACCGCCAGCCACTCCCCTTTGGCGTCGGAGGAGACGGCCAGGCTGTTGATCGCGCCGTCGAGCCCCGGTCCGATCGGCACCCGGAACGTCGCGGGGCGATCGAGCTGAAACTCCCCCTTGGCCCGGTCGAGAGCCCAGACCCGCACGATCTTGTCCCACCCTGCAACGTAGAGAGTCTGGCCGTCAGGGGCGAAGGCCAGCCCCGTCACCAGGCTGCTTGGACCACCGGCTTCGAGGCGGAAGATCGGCTCCTCCGCAATGACCGGCAGAGCAGGCTGTGGCGCAGGTCCGACCCCTTGGGCCGCCGCGACATTCAGCCCGAGTTGCAGCAGAACCATCACCAGCGGCCAAGCTGGCGCCCGCCCTGAGGAAATGCGACGGCATGGGCAAGGGAAGTCCGGGGATTCTTGTAGAGTCTCTCGGCTCTTCATCGTTGCGGGTCCTCGTTTGATGCCACCAAGCGACTCGTTCCAGAAGGCTCACGACCGGCGACATCGCCGCCATGCTCAAGCTCGGCGAGTGCGATTCCCCGAGCAACTTCCATCGGCCTCACGGCCCACGGCCGAAGTTGGTGCGGGGGATCTCCCCACCCTCCGGGCCGACCTCACTCGTGGGGTTCCCCCCGCCCGGCTTGCGGGGTCGGCCCCTCCGACCCACGGTCTGACGACCATGGTCACAGCTCGTGGCCATCACCTGCCGGTGAAGATCACCGAGAACTCTCCAATATTTTTTTCTAGGCAGCCAGCGATCCGTCGGCAAGCTGTCACAGGAACTCGGCCCAGATGCGATCCATTCAGGATACAGGCCGCGATCCTCGTGGGAAACGAGAGAATCTCAAAATGAGCGAGAACGAGATCGACAAATTGAGGCTCCTCGCTGATCTCCACCGCCGTCTTGACGCAAACCACGGTTTAACAGGTAGTTGGCTGCGGTTTCCGGTGTTCTCGGTCCGGTCGTGGCGAACTCCCTGGGATTGATCCTCTGGCGGCCTCGTCCCGGCCGCTTTTTTGATCGGAAGTACGCTGAGGATGGACCATCCGTGCACTGGGGGAGATCAGCGAGGAGTCTCCGATTTCTGGGATTGATCCTGTTCAGCCCGGGGATGTGGAAGTATTTTGCTGGCGACATGTGCGGCTGATGAGTACGACTGGGAGCCAACTGCCTTCGTCTCTTGCAGCGCCCGAACCCTCACACCCAGCCCGATCACGAGCAGGAGCGCCGGTACGAAGAGGTTACCGTAGGCCTGCGCGTAAAGCGGCATGACGATGGCCAGGCCGGGGATCAGAAAGATCGAGGCGATCCAGGCGATCTCGAGTGTTCGCCAGGGGCCGTGGGCAGGCTCGTTGAGCACCAGGTTCAGGGCAACGGTCAGCGGGTAGATCAGCCAGACGAACGCGTAGTTGAACGAGAGGGGAGAGAACATCACGATCAACAGAGTGACCAGGGCAAACTCGAGCGCGTCGGTGTGGGCGGTGCGCAGCCGCCGCGCTGGCAGGACCGCGACGACGAAGAGAGAGAGGGCCAGCATCGCGGCCAGGGTGATGGCGGTCACTGTGCGGAAGTCGAGCGCGGCAACGTTGACCCGCCAGGCTTGCTTCAGCGCGGCTTCTACACCCTCGTACTGGTCGTCCCACCGCGGGGTCTCGGTCGGGGCGGTGAGCATCGCGGCCAGGTCGATCGAGCCATCGGCCAGCATGCCCCGGACCGGTTGCCCCTGCCGCTTGGTGATGTGCTGCGAGAGAACTTTCTCGCCATCGGCCGGCACGTCACGCAGAAGCCGGTGCGCCAGCGCCATGATCGACTGGTTCTTGTAGGAAAGCGACCGGTACGGACGCTGGGCGATTCCGTGGGCGTTGTAGGTGAAGACCATGCCCCGTGACCATACTGCCAGGTCGGCCATGGCCTGGGCGGGCGTGCGGAAAGGCAGCGGCACGACCAGCAGCCAGACCAGGAGGGCCGCGACCGTGGCGAGCGCCGCCCGCCACATTCGGCGGCAGACGAAGTAGCCTAGTGCCAGGATCGGAAACGCCTTGATCGCCGCCGCGGTCGCCACGAGCACCCCGGCAGGGGCCTCGCGCCCCAGCCGCAGGCAGGCAAACGCCGCCAGCAGCAGCGTCAGCAGCGTCAGGTTCGGCTGGCCCAGCAGATAAGTGTTGTGGATCAGGGCAATGATGCAGAGTGACGGCGCGGCGGCGAGCAGCGGATGCTGCCGCATGCCCTTGACCTTGCCGCCGGTTGCCAGCCAGACCGACAGCGCGATCGCCCCGATCCAGGCCGCCGAGTGCGCTAGTACCAGCACGAGCGTTGTCGCATGCTTGCCCAGAATGCTCAAGAACCCGAGGACCGCCGCGGCCGAGGGCGGGTACATGAACGGGAAGAGCCGGCCCGTGGCGGGGTCTGGGTAGATGTTCATCCCCTGGCGGATCACCACCCCCACCTGGTACCACAGGCTGTAATCCTTGTTGGGCTTGCCCAGAAGATCGATGGTCAGCGGAATCACCGAGAAGACGACCATCAGCATCAAGAAGAGCGTGACGAGCCCACGCCAGAGCCGGGGCGAGCCGGACCATGAGACCTCTGCTCTGGCGCGTTCGCCTCTCGAGGCAAGTTCCCCGTCCGGCCCGCGGTCGCGGCGTATCAACCCTGGTCTCGCGCCCGGATCGCTATTCCTGCCGGCATCCGGCGCCGGCCCCCTGGGCTCTTCGTTTCCTGGCATGTGAGGCAAGTCCTTCCCTGGCCCGCCCTGTCCCGTGAATCGCGCGAATCCTAACCCAGCATGCCATTTTCGAGAACGGCAAATCACCAACCCCTAGCTTCGAGGGCAGGAGGGGCTTGACAGGTTGAGGTGACCGAGCCAGTTCGGAATCCCAGGTGGAACAAGCCCACCTTCTGGAGAGATTACAGCGGGGTAAGGCAGTTAGTCCAACCAGCCATGATGTCACCGACAAAATTGAACGCCCGTTCATATTGATCGGGCGAAGTTGATGGGTAATTCGGTGGCCACAGCTACCTAAAGCCATTGGAAACAGGGACTTGTCGCTGGTTCTTTTCAAGCTCCCTATCCGTCC
>JBAUOX010000296.1:0-6808 GCA_049579985.1 Isosphaeraceae bacterium
GTAAAACTTCTTCTTGTCCCATTCGTGCCAGCCGTGCGGGTGCCGGAAGAAGCCCAGAACCCGATAGCCACCATAGTAGTTCCGGTAGTAGGGCCCCTGAATCTGGGGAACAATCCGCTGTTCCCGAGGATAGCGATACCAGCCGTCGTAGAGCCCATTGGACTCGAAGCCGTTGCCCGGGACCTGGGGAGGCACGTACGGCCAGTGCAAGTAGTCGTTCCAGTCCTCAGCCTGCGCAGATTTCACCCCGCCAAAGCCCAGAAGAGCCGCGACGAGGGTGAGCGCCTTGATCCATGAGCCTCGCGACACGTTCCACCTCCATGTAGGGAAGGGAAGCCGTTCCCAAAACAAGGCTAACCTGCCACACTTTCTCCGCTGGCGTGGGGGGATTCGAAAAAAATATTTCCGTCGAAGGATCGGTTATGCCTGACGCTCGGATTCGCCCAGGACTGCACAGTCTGATGCCGGGGAAATCCCGATCGGTCGTTCGCTCTCTGCTGGTCGGGACCGCGGCTGGAATGATCGCGATCGGTATGATCAGTCGAGCCCAGGCGCAATCGCCCCCCCGGCCGGAGCAAGAGCGACTGAAGGCAATCGTCACGAAGCTGGCGTCTGCCGATATGGAAGGCCGGCGGGGCGAGGGAGCCCGCAAGGCCGCCGCCTTCCTGATCGACGAGTTCCGCCGCCTCAAGCTCGAACCGCTCTTTCAGGGACAGTTCGTCCAGGAGATCCCGGCCGCGGCCGCCGAGCCCGGGCGGATCCAGGGGCGAAATGTCGGGGCCGTCGTACGCGGGGCCGATCCCGTCCTCAAGGACGAGTGGGTGATCGTATCAGCGCATTACGATCACCTGGGCGTTCGGGGCGGAGTACTCTACCCCGGCGCCGACGACAACGCGTCGGGAGTGGCCATGATGCTCGAGGTGGCCCGATCCCTGGCCGCCGCGTCCGATCCTCCACGGCGTAGCCTGATGTTCATCGGTTTCGATCTTGAGGAGGCCGGGCTTTTCGGCTCTCGTTACTTCGTTGCGCACCCGCCGGTGCGGCTCGAGCAAGTCGTGCTGTTCATGACGGCCGACATGATCGGCCGGGCCCTGGCGGGGGTCTGCGAGAACCACGTCTTCGTGCTGGGAACCGAGCATGCCCCGGGCCTTCGCCCCTGGATCGACCAGGCGGCCAAGGACCGCCCCTTGACGGTCGGCCTGCTGGGTTCGGACCTCCTGGTTCTCAACCGCAGCGATTACGGGCCGTTCCGCAGCCGGCAGGTCCCCTACCTGTTCTTCAGCACCGGCGAGAACCCACGCTATCATTCACCGGAGGACCGGCCGGAAACTCTCGATTACGCGAAGCTGGCGGCGATCAGCCAGATGATCCACGGTGTGGCCCAGACAGCGGCCAGCGCGCCTTCCGTGCCCCGCTGGTCAGCGTTGCCCGATCACCCTCTGGCCGAGGCCGTCACCATGCGCGACGTGATCCGCAAGCTGATGGCGAACCAGAAAGCCCTCGAGCTGGGCACCGCGCAGCTCTACCTGATGAACCACACTCTGCGCAGCCTCGACGACATCATCGCTCGCGGGGCGATGACCGCGGCGGAACGGGCCAGCGTGATCCAGGCGGCCCGGATCGTACTCTTGATGATGCACTGAAACCTGGCAGGGTGACTCTGGCATGCTGCAAAGTTGGTCTTGACCGCCCTCTGATCCCGACTGCTTTCGTTGCGAATTTGTTTCGTTCGGCGAGGGTCTCCAGATCCTGGCCGAACCGGCCTTCGAGGTCCCTGGTTCAGGAGCCGATGGGCAGCCGATGGGGTCTGACCCCTGAGCCCATCCCGTGCTGAAGACGCGTGGACCAGTAACCTGCTGTTAACTCAGCCCTGCATGCTTGACACGATGATCTGGCCGGGAGATATTGGGGGAACAATCTGGTTGCCGCCCCCGATGTCGGAACCCGGTCGCGGGCACCTCAAAGGCAGGGCTACGTTCGGCGTAACGAAAACGCCGGAGTGAAGTCCTGTTTCCTTCAAGCGGTGCATGCGCTTTTCTTGATCCGGAGGACCAGACGATGTTCGGCGAGAACCTTGACACCTCGAACTTGCTCAGTGCTGAGGCCATGGGAATCCTGCGGGGCTTACTGCAGCAGTTGAGGACTAAACCTGCCAGCCCGGAAGACTGGACCAAAGCCGCCAGTCCGCAACACTGGAACTTGGAGCAGATCGCCCAGGCCAAGAGGGATGTGGTCGCTCGTTACGCGGGGGTGTTCTCTGCCGCGAACCTGGAACAGTTGGACCGCGACACCATCCTGGGTTTCTTGAAGTTCCAGAACAATCACCACTGGTATGGACTCGATCGCCTTGGGGGCCGCCTCACCACAGACATACCACGTCTTCGCGAAGCCTTGCGATTGCTGGTTGACGAGAACAAGCCTCTGAGAGAAAGGCTGAACCAGTTGCGTCCTCCGGCTGGCCCGCCCTTTCTCGCGGGTCTCGGCCCGGCTCTTATCACGGGAATCCTGCAGGTCACTTATCCCGAGCACTACGGCGTGCTGAACAAGATCACTGCCCAGGGAATGAAGCGACTCGCGCTCTGGCCATCTCCCAGCCCCGGGAAATCATTTGCTAGCACCTATGAGGGGGAAGAAATCCGGGGCAAGAAATCCGGTGTCAGTTCATCATTCTTGCGCGAAAAGATGAGCTGACACCGGATTACGCGCGGACACCGGATTACGCGCGATCGCCGAGCGGCCGCTTGAGGGCCGCTGCTGCGGGGGGGGGCAGAAACGGGGACGCAGCTATAATCAAAAACTAGCTGCCTCCCCGTTTCCATCCCGTCCCCGTTTCCAGCCCCCGATCTTGACCGGCAGGGTCCGGTTGTAGGGGCACGTTAATCACCGGAACTCTTTGCTTGACAGGTGTCAACACAGGGTATAGGATTCGGTGCATGAGCCGGTCCCGACACCCCAACAAGCACATCGAGCTGGCGATCCAATACGCGGAGTCGCTGGGTTGGCGTGTCGAACTGTCCCGGGGGCACGCTTGGGGCCACCTTTTATGTCCCCGGAGCACGAGGGAAGGCTGCATTGTTTCCGTGTGGTCAACCCCGAAGAATCCAGAGAATCACGCCCGCCACATCAGGCGGGATGTAGACATGTGTCCCGATGGCCCGACCGCCCAAAGTCAGCAAGAACAAGAGAACGTGGAAGAGAATGATGAACACGAAGCCCAGGATCGAATGTGAGCGTGAGCACGACTTCGCCCTGGTCCTGTCCGGCATCACCGAGTTGACAACCGAGGTCCAGGACGCGTTGTTTGAGGCTGGATGTGATGACGCTACGATCAGCGTCCGAGCTGGCCGGGTGTATCTCACTTTCTCGCGAAACGACCGGTCACTCAAGGACGCCATTCTGACTGCGATCCAGGACGTGAAGAGCGCAAGGGTAGGAGCGGACGTGTTGCGGGTTGACGTGTGCAGCTTGGTGACCCAAGCCGACATTGCTCGAAAGATTGGCAGGTCGCGTCAGCTCGTTCACCAGTACATCGCCGGCATTCGAGGTCCCGGAAACTTTCCCGCTCCCGCGTGCAACATCACGGATGGTGTCCCTCTATGGTACTGGTGCGAGGTGGCTTACTGGCTTCGGCAAAACGACATGATTTCACACGATGCCGCCACAGAAGCCCAAGGGATTGCCTTGATTAACGCGATTCTTGAAATGCGGTACCATCAGAAATTGGACCCCGAGCTGAGTGAGGAGATCCTGCGATCGCTCGCGGATGAACCATCATCAGCCAACGCAGCCGATGGGGTCAGACCCCTGAGCCCAGACCCCTGAGCCGATGGGGTCAGACCCCTGAGCCCATAGACGCCCCGGATCTCGTTCGTGGTCACATCGCTCACTTCCTGACACCCTTTCCCCTGACACCCCTTTCCCCCGTCGGGGCGATTAAACGCGTTGCCGGACCAGGCACCCGAAGCATAAAATACACGAGGCGAGAATTCCCGCGGAACTTGCCGAGGCGACTCATGAGCATCACGATCTCTCTGAGCCCGGAGGAAGAGAGGAGGCTACGCGAGCGTGCGGCCCGAGCCGGGCGGGACGTAGCCGCCTATGTTCGTCAGCTCATAGAACGCGAGATCCATGGTGTGAGTGAAGCGCTCGCTGCTTTTCGACACGAAGTCGTCAAGAGTGGCATCTCCGATGAAGAACTGCGAGTCTTCTTCGAGGAGGTTCGCGAGCAGGTCTGGCAGGAGAAGCACGGCAAACCGAACGGGATGTCATGACCAGGGTCGTCTTCGACTGCACGGTCTTCTTGCAGGCCGCGGCTCGATCGAGCGGGCCCGCCGCAGCGTGTCTCCAGGCTGTCCGCGAAGGAAAGGTCGAGCTTGTCATCTCATCAGTTCCGAAACCATCGCCGAGATTCGCGACGTCCTGACGAGCCCCCGAACGGCACGCAAGTTTTCCACCGTCACCGTCGAGGCGGTGGATCTGTACATGAGTCCGAGAAAGAAGCCTCCGCAGAAGGTGTTGTGATGGACGAGATCAACCTCGACGACTTCCTCAGAGCCAATGAGTCGGCGATCCGCTGGCAAGTCGAGTCGCTCGTGCTACAGCAAGTCACCCAGGCGATCGGTCGGGAGAACCTCGGGAGAGTCACGCTGACTTTCCAGGGATCGACTCTGGACGACTTCGCCGTACATGTCGAGGGTCCCGGGGACCTCAAGGCCAAGATTGAGGAGGCACTCCGCAATCCCTAGCACCGCATCGACCACCCAGCCGGCTTGCGCCCCTCACTTGGGCCGGGCTTGGGTGAGCTGACTTCCCAGCGCGGTGTCGTCCATCACCCTCGCGGGACCGACTGGTGACTGACCACTGGGTACTGACGTGCAGCACGAGCGGAAACTCATTGACTTCGTCGAGGCGCCTTGCCGGAGCGGCCGACCAGAATGCCGAGCATCGCCGACATCGTCGCGCAAATCCAGGCGGGGGGCCTCCCCGTCCTGTTCGCCGACACCTGCATCCTCCTGGACGTGATCCGTGCCCCGCTCCGACCTGCCCAACTGCCGGGGTGTGTCGAGGCCGCACAGGAATTGCTCCAGCTCCTCACGATCCCTCCCGTCCGTTGCACTTTGGTCGTTGCCTCGTTCGTCCCGCGCGAATGGCTCACTCACTCTGGCTCCGAAGCCGACAACCTCCGCTCCCATCTTATCGAGATCGATGACGAGGCCGAGCGCTTGCACCAATTCTGCGGCCTCGTGGGGATCACTCCGCCCTTCCCGAACCCGGGATACAGGTTGCTCTCCCTGGCGGAAAGGCTTCATGACCTCTCCCATCGGTTGCCGGACGGTGCTTTATGCCTGCACCCGGATCAGGATTGCATCATCCGTGCCCACGGGCGGGCGTCCAACTACATGCCGCCGTCGCTGAAAGGAGGAGAGGTGAAGGACGCGACCATCGTAGAAGAATGCCTCGAAGTGAGCCGACGTCTGCAAGTGGTCGGATTCTCACCGAAGCGAGTCTTCTGTACCTCCAACACGCGTGATTACTGCGAAAGAGGCTCGTCGCGCCCGCATCCATCGTTGGCCGTCGATCTCGGCGCGGCCGCCCTCGGGTTCGCGACGAACTTGCCCTGGGCGGTGAACGAGATCAAGGAACTCTGAATTCACCTGGCGTCAGACCGAAGGGTCCCCAGGGCGTTGCCCCGGGCTTTCGTGTCGATGCCCCCACGGGGCGAAACAGCTCAGCCCAGGGCGAAGCCCTGTCCGTTGATCTTCGACGGCGTAGATGACGATGCAGGTATCGAGGTAAACGAGCATCAAGATCCTCCGGTCGATGCGCCGGATTGCGTTTGTGACCAGATTTCCTGCATCCTCTGTTCGTAGGCATCCTCATCGGCCCGGCGCTGATCCTCGTCGTGGGCCATCTCCTTGGGCGTCCTTCCCTGGTAACCGAGAGCTTGCTGGTACTGACGGATTTCCTCGATCGTGTTGGCCAAGCCACCTTGGGGCGGTGAACCAGCCAAGACAGGCTGGAGGGTGACTTGCACTCGGCCGGGAGTCATGGTCGGTATCTCGTCCAGTTCCACAGTCCCATCGGGCTTGAGCGTGCCCTGGATGACGACGGTGTCGAAGCTCATGAATCGGCTTCCTCCAATGGAATCCGGGGGCGATCTTCCGAAAACTGACCATCTACCGGGACGAGCCAAGGTTTTCGCGCCTGCATAGGAAAGACAATACCCATCAACCGCAACTTTGCAGCATGCCAGGGCGGCTCACTGCCGGGGACCTTGACCGGGGCGATCGAACCTGCGGAATCGCTGTGGAAACGGGCCGCCCGGCTCTGCCGGTTGCGGAGGCTGCGGAGGGAAAAGACGCTGCGGGCGCTGCAGGCCAGGGCCGAACGGGCCGCCGCCCATTCGTCCGGCTCCTGGTCCAGGTGCCATTCCAGGACCGAAACCACCGAGCCCCGGCCTGCGTTGCGGAAACTGGATTCCCTCGTCGATGATTCTGCCGTCGAAACCGTCCATCGGAATGGGCATCCGCAGGTCGATCCCTTCTTCGTTCTCGCCGGGGTTGTCGCCAGGGGACGACTTCGCCGCCGGGGATTTGTCGATCAGGCGCTGGGACAGGTACCGGGTCCAGAGACGCCCTGGATCAGCTACCTCAGTGAGCACCATTCCGGCCGGCGTCTCCTCGACCCGGCGCGTCTGGCCGCCCTGGACCTTCAGCAAGTAATCGATGATGGCACGCGCCTGGTGGGTCAGGTCCCGAGCATGAAGCACCTGGGCTCGCAGGGCCAGCAGCCGAAACCTCAGATCGGG